>JBBJOE010000288.1:0-4238 GCA_037721765.1 Thermomicrobiales bacterium | reverse complement strand
CTGACAATCCTCCCCGTCTACCGTCTACCGTCTACCGTCTACCGTCTACCGTCTACCGACTGACAAAGCGGGAGGCGACCCGTTGCACACGGATCGCCTCCCTATTCCCCATCTCATCCACCGGCCGCCACCGGGGGATGTCTCTCCCTCATTCCCGTCCTCGTGGAACGGTCGTCGTCGGCCGGCCTACGTGAAGCGAACGGCTCCGTAGTACCGGGAGGCGTAGTAGTCGGAGTTGATGTCGCTGATCCGGACCCCGGTGGTCTCGTTCTCGGCGTGGATGAACCGTCCGTTGCCGATGTAGACGCCGTTGTGCGACATCCCCCACCGGAACGTGTTCTGGAAGAAGACGAGGTCGCCCGGCTGCAGGTCGCTATACGCCACCGGTGCGCCCATGTCGTACTGGACGAACATGTCGTGGGTAATGTTCGTCCCGACCGTGTTGCGGATCACCCACATGGTGAAGCCGGAACAGTCGAACGCGGCCGGACCCTCGCCGGCCCAGACGTAGGGGTAGCCCTGGTACTGGAGGGCGTAATTGGCGATCGCGCTGCCGCCAGAGCTGCCGCCATTGTTGGCGGGGGGAGCGGTCGGGACCGGGGCCGGGGCAGGGGAGGCCGACCCGCCGCGCTCGCTGGGCGACTCGGTGGTGGCGACCAGGTACTCGCCGAACATGAAGCCGGTCAACCCGTCCCAATCGACCGGGTAGAACCCGGTCTGGGCGGCACCGGTGATCCGGACCACGGTGCCGGCCGAGGCGACCGCCGCGACGCCGGCGCTGTAACTGGGCTGGTAGCGGAGGTTGAGCGACGAGGTGACGCGGGCGTTGGACCCGGCGGCGAGGCCGGGCTGGACCGCGGGCGGGGCCGCCGTCGCGGTCGGCGCGACGGTCGGCGCGGGGAGGTTAGCCGGTGGCACGGTGCCGCCGTTACCGATGAACCCGGCGAAGGCAAAGCCGTTCATGCCGGCGCAGACGACCGGCTGCCACTCACCTTGGACGGCGCCGCGCAACGCGACGCTGCTGCCCTCGGCCAGGACGATGATCGTGGAGGCACTGGTGCTGGCCGCCGAGCGGCAGCGGACACCCTGACCGTCGGTGCCGACGACCGTGCCGTAGCCGATCACGGCGGCCGCGCTGACGTCGCCGTCGCCACCGGTGGCGGCCACCTCGACCTCGACCGGGGCCGTCGCCTCCACCGTCTCGACCGGGGCGACCGGGGCGACCGGGGCGCCGTCATAGAGGACGAAGTCGGTGTGGACGTACCCCGGAACGCCGTCGCAGGTCGTCGGCTGCCACGAGCCGGTAGCGGGAGCGGTCAGGGAGATCGTCGCGCCCTCCGGCAGGACGGCCAAGATCGCCCCGGCGTAGTCCGGCTCGGTCCGGCAGCGGACGCCGTCGCCGTTGGTGTAGGCGATCGTCGCGGTCTCGCCGGATGCCGTCTGGGCGGCGGCGAAGACGGGTTCCTCGGCCATGGCCGGGTCGGCCGTGGGCAGGTCGGCCATGGGCTCCGGCGCGGATGCCGCGGTGGTCTCAGGGCCGGAGAGGACGTAGGCGGGGAGGTAACCGGTCTCGCCCCAGAGGGTGACGCCGTACCAGGCGGAGCCATCGGCGGCGTAGAGGGGGCCTTCGGTGAGGGCGACGGATGTCCCCTCGGAGACGGTCAGGAGGACCGTGGCGTCGTAGCCCGGTTCGTCCCGGAGCGTGGCACCGGTCGTGCCAGTACCGGTGACGATAGCGGTCGTTCCTAGTGTGAGATCGGTCGCGGCCAGGGCCGTCACCGAGGGGGCCAACGTGACCAGTCCCAACATCACGATCAGGACATGCGAGAGCCTATTGGCTCCCTTGCGTGCCGTCTTCAATCCCCGTCCCTCCACGAAGGCCTCGACTCACGACTGAGCAGCCACTCAGCCGACCCGCAAAACGCGGGTGTTGGGTTCCCGTGGGCATCCACCCCATCGTGGATGTCCCCGTGCCGGGGGCACGTTTGGGTCCCGGGTCGCTCGTCACGTCGCACCCTGCCCCGGGGGGCGTGTCGGGCCAGGTGGTGCCACCACCGGCGACGATCACGTTGGTGCTCGGGAATCGATCACCGGGACGGCGCACGTGGCGCACGATTCCCCGGCAGGTATCGATCCCACCAGCCTCTCGGTCCCCGCCACGCCGGTCCCGTGCGCTACGATAGCCACCGTAGTGCCGATTGATCCCCGTTGTTGGGTCCCGCGGACCATACCCGACCCCTTAGGGGCTGTCAACCCCTAGCGCATGGGGACTCTGTGGCATCACCGGTCTGGCCCGCCACATCGCGACGCGGATCGGGTGACCCGCGAGGCGGTGGCGGGCAAACGATGAGGCCCTGCCAAGGTAGGGTGTGGGGGCCGCTGACGGTCTCGTCACCGGCCGATGACGGGGAGCGTGCGGCCGATGCGGCACCGGATCGAGCGGCGCGATAACCTGGACGCGCTGGCCGCGATTCCCGACCGCTCCGTCCCCCTCATCTATATCGACCCGCCGTTCAACACCGGCCGCGCCCAGCGCCGGACCACGCTCGTCACCCGGCGTGATCCCGATGGCGACCGGACCGGCTTCGGCGGTCACCGCTACGCCAGCTCGGCCGCCGGGACCATCGCCTACCCCGATGACCACGACGATTACCTGGCCTTCTTGGGGCCACGAATCCGCGAGGGACACCGGGTCCTGGCGGATCAGGGCAGTTTCTACCTTCACCTGGATTACCGGGAGTCCCACTACGCCAAGGTGCTGATGGACGAGGTCTTCGGCCGGGACCGGTTCATGAACCAGATTATCTGGGCATACGACTACGGCGGCCGGAGCCGCCGCCGCTGGCCAGCCAAGCACGACGTGATCCTGTTCTACGTCAAGGACCGGGCCAACTACCATTTCGACGCCGGGGCCGTGGACCGGGAGCCCTACATGGCGCCGGGGCTGGTGACGGCGGCCAAGGCGGCCCGGGGCAAGCTGCCGACCGATGTCTGGTGGCACACCATCGTCAGCCCGACCGGCCGGGAGAAGACCGGATACCCGACCCAGAAGCCGGTCGGCGTCCTGCGCCGGATCGTCGCCGCCTCGTCCCGGCCCGACGACGTGGTCCTCGACTACTTCGCGGGGAGCGGCACCACCGGGGCCGCCGCCCTCGAGCTCGGCCGCCGGTTCCACCTGGTCGACTCCCAACCAGACGCCGTGGCGACGATGGTCCGCCGATTCTCCGGGCTCTCGGGGTTGTCGGTTTCAGGGATGGCGAGTGGGCCGCAAGCCGATCGGGGTGATCTCGACCCGTCTCGATGAGGCGCCGCATCGCCGGGAGCGCGTCGCCTGCCGGTTCCACCGACCCCGGCGGTGGTGCCATTGTCAGGTCACCCGTCCCGGCGTAGCATGCGACCGGGGCCAGGGCCGACCATGGTCTGGCGACGACCGGGAACGAGAGATGGAGTGCGCGTGGCTGAGCAGACCGGAACCGCTAATGCCGTCGATTGGGACGACCTCGGGCGGGAGGCCGTGCGGCATCTCCAAGCCCTGATCCGCTTCGACACGACCAATCCGCCGGGCGACGAGACGCCCGCCGCGCAGTACGTGCTGGACGCCTGCCGCGAGGTCGGGCTCGACGGCGAGGTGGTCGAGAGCGCCCCGGGCCGGGGATCGGTCATCGTCCGCTGGCCCGCCGCCCGGCCGGCCGCCGGGGGGCCTCAGCGACCATTGATGCTGACCGGCCACCTCGATGTCGTCTCGGTCGAGCGTGATTCGTGGACCCGCGACCCGTTCGGCGGGGAACTGGTCGATGGTTGGGTCTGGGGCCGCGGCGCGCTGGACATGAAGAGCCAGGTCGCCGCCGAGCTGGCCGTCCTGCAAGCCCTGGTCCGGTCCGGGGTCGAGCTGGACCGCGACATCCTGCTGGTCGCCTTCGCCGACGAGGAGACGGGCGGGGAGATGGGGGCGTCGTGGCTCTGGGAACACCGCCGCGACCTGGTCGATGCCGAGTACGCGATCAACGAGGGGGGCGGCACGGCCGTGCCGTTCGGCGACCAGACCTTCTACCTCTGCCAATCGGGCGAGAAGGGCGCCTCCCGGCTGCGGATCACCGCCCGGGCCAAGCCGGGCCACGCCTCGGTGCCCCTGGACGACACGGCCATGCGCCGCCTCGGGGAAGCCCTGGTGAAGCTGCACGACTGGGAGCCGGAGACGGTCCTGACCGACCCGGTCCGCCAGATGTTGGAGACCATCG
>JBBJOE010000287.1:0-4241 GCA_037721765.1 Thermomicrobiales bacterium | reverse complement strand
GCCGACGCGACGGTCGAAGCGGATGCCGACGTGGATGCCGACGCGGACGTGACCGTGGAAGCCACTGCCGAGGCAGACGCCGATGTCGATGCCGACGTGACGGTCGAGGCGACCGTCGAGGCAGATGTCGACGCCGACGTGACGGTCGAAGCCACCGTGGCGCCGACGAACGCACCGTAAAGCGATGCGTCATCGGCCGGTCGACCGGTCGAACCATCCGGCCGAGCTGACCGAATCGGGGCCCCGTCGACCCTTCGGCGGGGCCTCGCCGCGTCCCTGACGAACCGATAGGGTCCGTGATGCGCGCTCGCCCCTGCCCATGGGGTCGCATCGTTCGCGGGCTCGCCGCCCTGGCGCCGTGCCGATCGCTGATGAATGGGGCCCGATCGTGGCCCCCGTCGCTATCGGGCCGGCCACGCTGCGCCCATGCCCAGAGTGGTCGCGTGGCCTGGGCCCAGGGGCGCGAACGAGAACGGGGGTCGCCGTGGCAGACCGACTCCCGATGCGGACACCCGGTCCCCGGTCGGTCGTCTGCCACGATACCGTCCGACGCCGTCTGATACGGAATCCGGTTGAACGCCAGGTGTCGGATGGCGAGCGGCCCCGTTCCCAACGCGAGCCCCGGTTCTGGCCGAACGAGTCGTCGCACACGGACGCGGCTCCTGCGAAGCGGCGGTGTTCACCCGGATTCCATATCACGTCCTGACCGTCTCCGACGGCCCGTCCGCCCTCGCGACCCTGGCGACCGAACCCGTCGACTGCGTCCTGCCCGACGTGATGATGCCCGGCCAATCCGGCTTCGAGACCGTCCGCAAGATGCGCGAGGGCCGCGACCTGCCGGTCCTCTTCCTCAGCGCCCGCGGCGAGGACGGCGACAAGCTGCGCGGCATCGGCCTCGGCGCCGACGACGACATCGTCAAGTCCGCCACCGCCGCCGAGGTCGTCGCCCGGGTCAAGGCCGTCCTCCGTCGCTCCCGCCGGGGCGAGGCCGGCCGCGCCGCCGCCCCGCTCGACTTCGGCCGCCTCTCCGTCGATGTCCGGGCCCGCGAGGTCCGCGTCGATGGCCAGCCCGTCGCCGTCGCGGCCCGCGAGTTCGACCTTCTCCAACTCCTCGCCGAGCACCCCCGCCAAGCCCTCACCCGCGAATACCTCTACGAGACCCTCTGGGGCGCCTATGGCGACCGCCACACCCTGACGGTCCACATCAGCCGCCTGCGCGAGAAGATCGAGGAGGACCCCGCCGTCCCCCGCATCATCGTCACCGTCTGGGGCGTCGGCTACCGCTTCGAAGCCGAGCGCCGGCCGTGAGGCTCTCTCCCAATTCCGCCCCTCCCCCTTCTACGCGTCGCCATTCGCCATCGCCTCCCGCCAGCGTGGCGGGCCCCGGCAAAATGGTCGCCCGGCGGCCGCGCGGTCCGCGGACATTGCCAATCCGGCGCTGGCTGGCGCTCGCTTTCTTCGTGGTCTTCTTCGTGCCGGTCTTCGCGTCCGCCGTCGCCACCTTCCATGTCCTCGACACGATGGCCAGTGACGGAGATCGGGCGGCCGACCGGCTCCGTGCCGATGCCGGCCGTTGGGACGATCCCGCCTGGCAGTCTGCCATCGGGTCGACATTCGCCGCCGATGGGATGGCCTTTGTCCTCTCTGAGGGCGAACGAGTCATCTTCAGCTCGTCCGCCGACCCGCTAGCCCCCGCCGCCACGGGCAACCTCCGGGTCGTCGAGCGGCTCGAGATTCCCGGGGAGGACCGGGGCGCCGGACGTGTTGCCTACCTCTATGCCGACCAAGAACGCTGGTACCCGTCAGGCGAGGGGCGATGGTTGGTGCCGGTGTCGGCATTGACCTCACTCTTGGTGACCATCATCGCCATCGCCTGGTTTCTCGGCCGGACCGTGGTCCGCCCCCTCGCCGCCGCCAGCGTGGCGGTTCGCCAGGCGGCCGCTGGCGACCTCGATTTGGTCCTGCCCGCGTCCAGGGTCCGGGAGGTCGCCCACCTCACCGACGCCCTCCGGGGCATGAGCGACGAACTACGGGCCTCCCTCCATCACCAGGCCGAACTCGAGCAGGAGCGCCGCCTCTTCATCAGCGCCATCGCCCACGATCTCCGCACGCCCCTATTCTCCCTGCGGGGCTATCTCTCGGGCCTCACCTCCGGCATCGCCAATACGCCCGCCAAGACCGCCCACTATCTCGCCGTCGCCGAGGAGAAGGCCGACGCTCTCGAACGCCTCGTCGCCGACCTCTTCGCGTATACCCGACTCGAATACCTCGACCAAACCCCGGTCCGCGAGACCATCGACCTCGATGCCCTCCTCACCGACCTCGTCGCCCACCTCACCCCGCGTGCCGATGCCCACCGGATCCGCCTCGCGGTCGCCTCCACGAACGCCTGCCCGGTCGACGGCGACGCCTATCTCCTGACCAGGGCGATCGAGAACCTCCTCGACAATGCCCTCCGCTATACCCCGGCCGGTGGCACGATCCTGGTCCGCTGCGGCGGACTCCCACACGGCACCACCGCCTTCACCGTCACTGACTCCGGCCCCGGCCTCTCCGACGCCGACCTTCCCCACCTCTTCACCCCCCTCTACCGCGGCGACTCCTCCCGCAATCGGAAGACCGGCGGCGCCGGCCTGGGCCTGACCATCGCCCGTCGCATCCTCGTCGCCCACGGCGGCGACCTCGTCGCCGCAAACGCCCCCGGTGGCGGGGCGACCTTCACTGGCACCTTGCCGACCAGGTCCCAGATCGCATGGTCCCCGGACATGGCAACGGCGCGGGAGGATGTTCCCCCCCGCGCCGTCGATCGGTCGTCCATGGCTCCCGGCCAAGGTATCACCCCGTCCTCCGGGACCCGTCCGGACTGACGGTCACCTCACTCTTCCTCTCCTCGCGGACGCAGAATCCGGCGCGCCGATGGTCCACGGTCTCACCCGGGAACCGTCCGTCGGGTCATGTCTAACCCGGCGACGATCGCCACCGCCGCGCTGCCCGGGCCCCGCCTGATCAGGCTCCCACGTCGAGCCGGGTCGTGGCGCGGGCGACCGGATCAGGTCCCGGTGGTGGCCGCCTCTGACCCGGTCCCGGACGCGACCCAACTGGAATCGTTCGTCCCGTCCGGTGCCGGACCAGCGTCCGGCATCGGTGCGGCGTCCGTCGATTCGACCTGGTCCGGGTCCGTCCCGGCCCCGACCGGGGCATCGCTCCCCGCCTCGGCGATCGCCCGCTTCGCGGCGGCGGACTGCCGTTCCGTGATCAGGACGCCCGCGACCACGCCAGCACCGATCGCCAGCGACACCGCGCCCGGGACGCGGACGTCGAGGGCGCGGTCCAGCGAATATCGACCCGGACCGGTCAGCCCGAGGGCGACCCCGGACAACACGTACAGGACCGGCATCTCGGCACCGCCCTCGGTGCCCCAGATCGGCTTTCCCCAGTGGGCCTGCCGGATCGCGGTCACCATCGCCCCCTGCATGGCGATCGGCCCGATCGGCCCGCCGAGCCCGAGCGCCGTCAACGCCCCGCCGCCGAACTCGGACACCCCGGCCAGGGTCGCCCATCGCTTCCCCGGCCGCAGGCCCATGGTCTCCAGGAACCCACCCAGGCCATCCAGCCCCGGCCCCCCAAACGACCCGAACAGCTTCTGGGCCCCGTGCCCCGCCAACAGACCGCCCGCCCCGAGGCGCAGCGCCAGCACCCCAAGGTCGGCCGCCCGCCCGCGTCCCGTCGTCGTCATGGTCATCACGTCCCGTCGATCGACCCGTGTCATGTCATGTCGTTCCTTCATCGCGACCCACCGGCGGTGAGCCCTGATCCCATGGTGTCGCCCGGCTCACGGTCGCGCGCCTCCTGAAAAAGGTGACCCGTCGACGGCCAGATGCCGGCCACCGGGTGGAGCGCTCGCGATTCGGCCCGCGTACCGATCCCTAAAGCACTCCCCGTACCGCCACTCGCCGCCAGAGGACGAACGGCCTCGCCGGGCGATCGCCCGGTCGAGTCATCCCGGCCACTTGGCACCCCTCTCGAACCCGCGCGGACGATGCGAAGCCGCCGCCGGACTCCATCGCGTCCGGCGACGGCTCCCCGCAACGGCGTCAGTCGATCCGCAGGCTCTCGGACATCACCCAACGGTGACCGGAGGAGAAGATGTCCGTCCCTTGGTGTTCTCGCTCGTCCGCGGCCCGGCCGTCGATCGGCACCGGATCCGTTCCCTGATCCGGATACCGTCGCGGGCGTCGCGG
>JBBJOE010000035.1:0-15415 GCA_037721765.1 Thermomicrobiales bacterium | reverse complement strand
TGGTCCGGTGTGGCCACCGGTCCGGCGCCGCTGTCGCCGCGGTCTCCGCTGTCGTCGCGATCTCCGCTGTCGTCACCATCACCCGTGCCGGCCGGTGGTGCGTCGAGGGCGAGGGCGCCCGCTGTGATGGCGATCACCTCCCGTTCTCATCACGATGTCCGCGTCGTTGACGACACCGGGCCAGTGTCGCCGGGACAGCGATCGGGATCGGCTGTTCTGGCCTCCTGGTCAGGTCGCGGCGTGTCGATCGTCGCCGGTCGATACCGGCCGGCCAAGGATCAGGTGCCGGCCAACCGCATCACGATGTCGATCGCGATCGCCCCGGCCATCAGCCAGAGGAGGCCGTTGAGCCGCCCCTTGATCTCGGCCACGTCCTCCCGCAGGCCATCGACCATCTGGCGGGTGATCGCCTCGTAGGCCGAGGCCGGATCGAGCGTGATCCGGAGCGGCCGCGACGGTCGCTCCGGCCGTCCGGGCGAGCCCCGGCTCCGGTCCGGCCCGTCGCGCTCGCCCCGGCGGTCTCCCCACCGGTCCGCTCCTGATCCGCTGGGGTCAGGGTGGATCGACGATGTCCCGGCGCCGGGCGAACGCGTACCCGTCCCGGCCAACCGGTGGTCTCCCCCCGCCCGATCCGGCGGCGTCACCGTCCGCGACGGTCCGAACCGGACCGGGGCTCGAGAGGCGGTCGTGGGCACGTTTCCTCCTCCTATCTTGGCCGTGTCGTCGGAGGCCCCAACGACGGAGATCGGCGGCGATCGCGTCCGGGATTCGCCTGCCGGGGCGTGACCAGGGACTTGCCCCATGACAGACGCCCCGGAGCGCGGTCCCACCGGCCGGCCAAACGGTCAGGTGGGCTGGCCATCTCCCGGGTCCTCGTCCAGGTCGTTGAGGACCCGCGTCAGCGTGTCGAGCAGGTCGCCCGTCGCCTCGGCCCCGATCGCGCGGCGCAGCCGGGTCGCCTGGGTGATCGCCGTCGAGAGGCGGGCCATCCCCCCGACCAGCTTGGTGAGGTCGTCCTCCTCGACCAGCAGCCGGACCATCACCAGCCGCAGCATCCCGATCTCGTCCTCCAGCCCCGGCGCCCGGGCCGCCCCGGCGATCGTCGCCCGGACGGGCGCCGCCAGCAGGTCGTCGAACGTCCCCGCATCGACCCCGCGCCGGAACGCTTCCGCCGCCTCGCGCCGCCGCGCCCCGCCGTCTTCCCGCTCCGCTCGCTCCTCCCACGCCACATCGTCGCCACCATCGGCGATGTCCCGCCCATCACCGGCCCGGACCAGCGTCAGGCCCCGCCGCCCCCGCCCCTTCGCCGTCATCCGGCCCCTCCTGCGATCCGGATCATCTCCCTGGCCAGACCCGCCCAAATCTCGATCTGCCGGAAGCGAACACATGTTCGTATCCGCACACTCTAGAGGCGCATCGGGCGGGTCAAAATGGGACACGGTCCCGTCGCTGATCTCGTTGCGGTGGCGTCCCGGCACCGGTCCCGTGGGACGGCGGATGAGCGGGCCGGCTCCAAGGTGCCCTCGCCTCGCCGCTCGATCGCGTCGCCCCGGGGTTGACACGATCTGGGAAGGGAGGACGTCGTGTCCTCCCACTGTTCGGGATGCCCATGGCGTGATCGGGACACCTCTCCGGCATCGTCCCCATCGACGGAGGGACCCAACGCGGACCACCGGCCCACGACGGTCTCGACGCTCCTCAACCCGTCCCCGACCGGGTATCCTGGCCGCACGCGCCGGGTGGCGCTGGGACTCGGTCGGGGACGGGATGGGGGACGCGATGGTCATCGACGACGCGATGGATCGGCACGCTGCCCGCACGGTCGACCTGAATTGCGACCTCGGCGAGAGTTTCGGCGCCTACGTCATCGGTGACGACGAGGCCCTGTTCGCCCTCGTCTCCAGCGCCAACGTCGCCTGCGGGTTCCACGGCGGCGATCCCCGGGTGATGGAGAGGACCGTCGCCAGCGCCTCGGCCCACGGCGTGGCGATCGGGGCTCATCCCGGGTTCCTCGACCTCGCCGGATTCGGCCGCCGCGCCATCGCCGCCAGCCCGGACGAGGTCCGCACCGATGTCCTCTACCAACTCGGCGCCCTCGGCGCCTTCTGCCGCGCGGCCGGCGTCCCCCTCCGCCACGTCAAGGCCCACGGTGCCCTCTACACCCTCGCCGTCAACGACCTCCCCACGGCCACCGCGATCGCCGCCGCCGTCCGTGCCTACGACCCCGGGCTGCGCTTCTTCGCCCCGCCCGGCACCGCCCTGGCCCGGGCCGCCGCCGGGGCCGGGTTGCCCCTCGTCCGCGAGGGCTTCGCCGACCGCGCCTACGAGCCCGACGGCACCCTCGTCAGCCGACGCTCCCCGGCCGCCCTGGTCACCGACCCCGCCGTCGCCGCCGGCCGCATGTTGCGCCTGGTGACAGAGGGCATCATTCGCGCCGTGGACGGCAGCGACATCCCGCTGGCGGTCGATACGATCTGCACCCACGCCGACACCCCCGGCGCCGTGTCGATCGTCGCCGCCGTCCGCGCCCGCCTCGAATCTGCCGGGATCGAGATCCGCCCCCCGGACGGTGCCTGATGACCGCGCCCGATCCCCCCGCCGGGCCGGATGACGTGACGACCTCGCCGTCCGCACCGGCTGGCAACCCGGCGGATTCGCTGGTCACACCACCGGTTCCCCGAGCCACACCGCCCGATTCCCCGACCGGGCGCCCGTCAGGTCTCGCGTCGGGTCCGGCGGCCAGTCCGTCTCATGGTATTCCCGACGCACCCGCACGAGACCCAGAATGCGACCGGTCGCACGGCCGGACGCCGGTCCGGCTCGACCACCTCGCCGACGGCGCGATCCGGGTCGAGTTGGCGGGAGAATCGAACCCGGCCACCACCGCCCGGGTCGTCGCCCTGGCCCGCGCCATCCGGGATGAGGATATCCCGGGCATCCTCGACGTCCTCCCGGCCTATGTCACCGTCGTGGTCACCCTCGACCCGGCAGTGGCCGACCCAGACGTCATCGCGACGGCGGTCGTCCGCCTGGCAGACGCCGTGGCCGCGAACCCGGACGTGTCCGCCCGCGAGGTGACTCTGCCCGTCACCTACGGCGGCCCGGATGGGCCGGACCTCGACGACGTCGCCCGCCACGTCGGCCTGGCGCCCGCCGAGGTGATCGCCCGCCACGCCGGCGAGACCTACACCGTCGCCTGCCTCGGTTTCGCGCCGGGCTTCCCCTTCTTGCTCGGCCTCCCGGCGGACCTCGCCACCCCGCGCCTGACATCGCCCCGGACCACCACCCCGGTCGGCTCGGTCGCCATCGGCGGTGTCCAGACCGGCGTCTATCCCCTCGCGACCCCGGGCGGCTGGCGGATCATCGGCCGGACCCCCGTCACCCTCTTCGACCCGTTGGCCCCCGACCCCTTCCTGCTCGCCCCCGGAGACCACCTTTGCTTCGCCCCGGTCGGCGCCGGGACCGCCGCGGCCATCGCCGCTGATCCCGACCCACGCCGGGCCGCGACGATCGTCACCGACACCTCGCCCGGTCTCCCGGGGCCGTCCGCGCCATCGGTCGAGCCGGGTCCGGCCGCCGGCCCGGATCGGGGCCCGCGAGCCACCGCGTCGCCTGACGCGGGCATCGACCCGGCAGCGCATGACGGCGAACTGGGCACCGTCACGGCTCATGATCCGTTGGCCGGGATGGCCACCGCCCCGATATCGGCCGCCGGTGCCACGGTCGGCCTCGCTGGCGCCACGACTCCCCGCTCGGACCCGGGACAGGGACCCGGCGTCGCCGTTGGCCCGAGAGCGTCCGGCCGCGATCCCCGTGCCGGTCTCGCGGCCGGTGCCGCTGCCGAGTCGATGGGGACCATCGTCCCACTCACCACATCCTCCACATCGCCGTCCTCCTTCGCCGTCCTCGACGGCGGACTCTTGACGACTGTCCAAGACCTCGGCCGCCCGGGCCTCGAACACCTCGGCGTCTCGGCCGGGGGCGCCGTCGATCGCACCGCCCTCCGGCTCGGCAACCTCCTCGCCGGCAACGACCCCGGCGCCGCGGGCTTGGAGATCACCCTGACCGGTCCCCGCCTCCGCCTCGACGCCGGGAGAGGCACGGGCGCCGTGGTGGTCGTCGCCGGGGCCGACCTGGGCGCCACGATCGACGCCCAGCCGCTCCCCCCCTGGCGCCCGGCCCCCGTGTCGCCCGGCGGGGAGGTCGCCTTTCGGCCCGGCGGCGGTTCGGGCGGCGGCGCCCGGGCCTACCTCTGCGTCGCCGGGGGCTTTGACCTGCCCGCTGTGCTGGGCGGCCGCGCCACCGACCTGACCGGCCGCTTCGGCGGCCTCGCCGGCCGGGCCCTGCGGGCGGGCGACGCGCTCCCGATCGGGACCGGGCACCTGCCGCCCGATCACCTGCTCCGGCACCGCCTCGCCGTCGCCCCGCCATCGCTTGATGATCCGGCCCGGCTCGCCGTGGTCCTTGGCCCCCAGCGTCACCGCTTCACCGACGACGGGGTCGCGGCCCTCCTGGGGGGCACGTTCGTCGCTTCGACCCGGGCCGACCGGTTGGGCATTCGGCTGACCGGCCCGGAGGTGACGTTGGCCGCCGGCGCCGATATGCTGTCGGAGGGCATCGCCCCGGGCGCCATCCAGGTCCCCGGCGACGGCCAGCCGATTGCCCTCCTCCGCGCCCGCCAGACCGTCGGCGGCTACCCCAAGGTCGCCACCGTCATCACCGCCGGCCTCGACCGCCTGGCCCAGGTCCGCCCCGGCGACCCGGTCACGTTCGAGGTCGTCGACCGCCACGAGGCCCGCCGCCGCGCCCTGACCGCCCACGCCCGCTGGCGCGCCCCGATCCGCGAAGATCGGCCCGTCCAGGGCGTGGGCTGGGCGTCCGGTGGGGACGCGCCCACCGTGGCCGCCGCCGGAGATGCGGTCGAGACCTCCGGACCTCGCACGGACGAAGCCGATCGGAGAGCGTTCATGGACCGGCCCGGATCACCCCCGACCCCGGACCACGGCGGCCCGGGTCACCCCGACACGCCCGTCCGCCGGGACCCCCCCGACGCGCCCGCCGGGATCGGGCCACCCTCGATCGGCGCCTGGGACCCCGACGGCGTCGTCCGGGTGATCCGGGCCGCGCGCGAGGCCGGGCTGCGCGAGTTGCGTCTCCGCATCGGCGACCTGGAAGTCGAACTGCGCCGGGACGACGACATGTCCGGTGCTGACGGGGTCGCGACCACCGCCCCCGTGCCCCGGAGCACCCGGTCCGCCGACCCGCACCTCCCGGCCGATGCCTCGACTGCCGCGCCCGCGTCCCTTGTCGTCCGGGCGCCCGTGCTTGGCCTGTTCTACCGCCGCCCGTCCCCCGCCGAGGAGCCGTTCGTCGCGGTTGGCCAGATCGTCACCGCGGGCCAGACCATCGGCCTGATCGAGGTCATGAAGACCTTTCACGAGGTCACCGCGGAGGCGGCAGGCACGGTCGCCGCGTTCCTCGTCGAGGATGGCCAATTCGTGGAGTACGGCACGCCGTTGGTCGACATCGATCCCGTCCCCGATGCTCGGGAGGCCGGGGCATAGGGTGGTTGGCTCGGGCAACGAGCGTCTGTCCCCGACAGTCCCGTATCGCTTCCCTCACCGGACGCCTCCTCACCGAGCCCGGTGACTCCCGGCTCGCCGAGGCACGCCACCTCTCGGGGCGGGGGAGAGACCACAGCCCCGGAGGGTGCGACGCGGCGAGGTGGCCCGCTCGCCGCGTCGTCAGCCGCGCGGGTGCGCGATGACGGACACCTGGAGCCGCCGTGGGCCGAATCGCGATGGCCCCGACATCATCGGTCCTCGCGGTGTCCGGGGCCGATGAAGGCCCGTGGTACACTGTCGCCCACCGCTCGCACCATTGCCGGTCGCCGCCTCTGGCCGCGTTTCCCGGGTCCCGGTGCGTCTCCCCGGCGCCATAGCCAAGCGGTAAGGCACGGGTTTGCAAAACCCTGATCGGCGGTTCGAATCCGCCTGGCGCCTCCCCAATGGACCCGAACATCATCCCGTCGCCCGTCATCAGGCCATGGTGCCCTGTCCGCCACCCGTTCGGGGGGCGGACTTCCCGCCTTCGCCGATAGGAAGACTGCCCGGGCCGAACCCCGCCCAATGACGCATGGTGGCTCGCCGGCCCACCGCCTAGCCTTGACCCAACGCCGCGATCATGACTCGCGGTCACGGAGAGGTGAGGGTGCCATGCTCGCCAGGTCGGTGCTGATCGTCGAAGACAACATCCCGTACCGGGACGCCGTGGCCCGGACCCTCACCCGCGGCGGCCGGTTCCGCGTCGTCGGCGAGGCCACCACCGCCTACGAGGCCCTCCAACTCGCCGAGCGCTACCGGCCCCGCATCGTCTTGCTCGATGTCTGCCTGCCCGGCATCACCGGCCTCTGTATCGCCAACGTCCTGCGCCGCCGCTACCCCGGCATCGCCATCGTCGTCCTCAGCATGGTCGCCGGCGACGTGCGCCTGCTCGAGGCGCTCCGGAGCGGGGCCACCGCCTACCTCACCAAGGATATCGACGGCGCCGCCCTGGTCGAGACCCTGCTCCGCATCGCCGCCGGCGAGCACCTGCTCTTCCACGAATTGATGGCCCGGCCCGAGTTGTCCCTCTCGATCCTCGCCGAGTTTCAGAACCTGGTGGCCGGCAACGTCTCTGGTGAGGACGGGCTCGAACCCCTCAGCCCCCGCGAGATCGAGGTGCTGGACTGCCTCGCCATCGGCTGGTCCAACCGCCGCATCGGTGACGCCCTGTTCATCACCGAGCGCACCGTCAAGAACCACATCACCGCCATCCTGCGCAAGCTCGACGTCCACGACCGGGGTCAGGCCATCCGGGCGGCCGAGCGCTTTGGCTGGACCTCGCCGGAACACCGGCTCGATCTCGGACACGCCCCGCTCGACCTGGCGACGCCTGCCTAGTCGTGGGGCCGCTCGGTCGCCCCCGGGACGGCTCCGCCGGGTGCGCCGGACGCCGCTCCCGGGGTCGTCCCGCTGGCCGGGACGGCGTCGGCGAGGTGGTGCCCCGATTCGTCGATCGCCCCGGGCGTCTGCATCAGCAAATGATCCTGGACGCTGGCCCGGCCGATGACATGAGCGGCGACCGGGGTCGTCAGGGTCAACACCGCCCCGATCAGCAGCACCCGCCAGATGGTCGCCGCGTCGCCGGTGAACAGCGAAGCCACCACGAACACGTTGATCCCCAGGAAGACCGATTTGCTCGCCGCGTGGAGCTTGGTGTAGATGTCGGGCATCCGCACCACGCCATAGACCCCGATGGTGATGATCACCGACCCGAAGATCACCAGCGCGTCCGCGACCCATGGCCCGATCTGGTCCATCAGGAGAAGATCCTCCCCTCGTGGTGATACCGCGCCGCCGCCAGGGTCGAGATGAACGAGAGCAGGGCCAGGATCAGCGCGGCGTCGAGATAGGACGAATCCGTGTTGGCGTCGGCGAAGAGGATCAACAGCCCCGTCAGGAGCAGCGTCAACACGTCGAGCGCCAGGAGCCGGACGATCACCGCGTCCGCCCGGATCACCCCGACCAGGGCGACGATCAACAGGATCGTCATCCAACCCGCCGCCGCGTAGAACACTCCCTCGTGCATCGCTCACCCTCCACGGAAATCTCGTTTCCCCGTCGTCCGATGGCTCCTGCCCCTGGCTCCCGAACGGGATGGCCGGAGGCGCCGGGGCGATCAGGGGAACACGTGGCGTTGGTACCGGTCGTAGGACCGTTGGAACTCGGCCCGGACGTGATCTGGTTCTGCGGCGTCGAGCATATGGAAGTACATCACGTCGTTTTCCCAGTCGACATCGACCAAGAAGGACCCTGGCGACAGGGTGGACGATAACCCGGTGACCGCCACCCCGAGCCGGGTCCGGGCCGCGATCGGCACGGCGACGATCCCCGGGTGATTGAAGGGCCGCAGGTGGAGGACCACCAGGGCGACCTGCCACGTGCCCCGCACGATGTCCCGCGCGATCGCCCCGGCGAACGGCAGGAACATGATCGCCCGGCGCGCGAAGGCAGGAGCCGGGAGGGTGTCGGCGGAGAAGAGGAACGACCGGAACGTGAGGAGGAGGGCCCCGCTCGCCAGGGCTCCGAGCGTCAGGTCCCAGGGATGGAAGCTCGCCAGGGTCATCGCGTAGATCAGGGTCGCGGCGACGAGCGAGAACAGCATCCGCGTCATCGGGACCACCTCCTCCCGCTCATGGCAGGCGACCGACCAGCGCCGCCGCCGCCGCGTCGCTGAGGACCAACAGCGGCTCGGGCCATATCCCGAGTCCGATCACCACCGCCGCCACCCCTCCGGCGATGATCCTGGTGGCGGGGAGATGACTGTCGGACCGGATTGGCCCGACGCTGTCACCCGTGTCCCAATCCTGCCGCCCGACCATCTGGAACATATAGATGAACGAGAGGGCACTCCCCGCGATCAGGAGGGTCAGGATGACCAGGTTCCCGTCCGCCACGGTGGACCGGAAGACGGCCGCCTTGCCAAAGAATCCGGCGGCGGGCGGGATGCCCGCCACGCTGGCCGCCCCGACCGTCACCGCCGCCGCGACCCAGGGGCCCCGCAGTGGCACGACGAGGAACAACAACGTCTTGTTGATGGCGTTGGTCACCGCGAAGAGGACCGCCGCCGCGTAGCCCGCCTCGCCCCCGATCGCCAGGCAGACCAGGATGTATCCCGCCTGGCCGATCGAGGAATAGGCCAGCACCTCCCGGGGATCGCCGCAGGAGATCGCCTGCAGGCCGCCGTAGAGGATGCTCGCCGCGCCGAGCACGAACAAGACCGGGGCACCCTGCTCCAACTCGCGTGGCAACAGCCCGCCGCCGATCCGCAACAGCCCATAGCTGCCGATATTGACCAGTGCCCCGCTCAGGATCGCCGCCACCGCCGGCCGCGTGCCGGTGTAGACGGCGGCCAACCAGAAGTGGAACGGGAACAGGCCCAGCTTGATGCCGAAGGCGACGAAGATCAGCGTCGCGCTGAGGATCGCCGGATTGGTCTGGACGATCGGGATCCGGATCGCCAACTGCTCCATGTCGAGGGTCCCGGTCAGGTGGTAGAGCGCGGCGATGGCGATCAGGAACAGGACCGACCCCAGCAGGTTCACGATCAGGAAGATCGTCGCCGCCCGGAGTTGGTGCGGCCGGTCACCGTAGCCGGTCAGGACGTAGGCCGAGACCATCGCGATCTCGAAGAAGACGTAGAAGTTGAACAGGTCGGCGGTCAGGCAGAGCCCCAGCAAGCCCGTCGCCATCGCCAGCACCAGGGCCGGGAACCCGCGCGCCTCAACCCCCGCCAGCACCTCGTAGGTCAAGGCGACCAGCAGCACCGCCAGCGAGAGTAGCGCGAACGTCAACCCGAGCGCGTCCGCCTCCAGCGTGATCCCGATCGTGGTCGGCCACCCACCGGCCACGACCGAGCGCGGGCCGGAGTGGACGACGTCGACGGCCACGGCCACGGTCCCCAACAGCGTGGTCGCCAAGGCGGTCACGGCCGCCCAGCCGACCCAGGTGCGCCGCCCATCGAAGAACGCGAGGCCGATGGCCGCGAACCAGGCCAGGCCCAGGGGCACCGTCAGGTCGAGGCTCACCGTTGTCTCCCCGTCAACGTCGCGAGGTCCCGGATCGCCTCGTCCCGCTCGTCGGCCTCGGCCAGCTCGTCGAGGTCGAGCGAGAGGTGACTGGTATAGACCCGGTAGACCAGGGCCAGCAAGAGGGCCGCGACCCCGAAGCTGATCACGATCGCCGTCAGCGTCATCGCCTGGACCAGCGGGTCGCTGACCGGCTCACCGTCGGCAAGGGGATAGATCGGGGCCTGCCCTCGCGAGAGCCCGGCCGAGATGATGAACAGGTTGGCCGCGTTCGAGATCAGGACCATCCCGATCACCACCCGGACCAGGTCGTGCTTCAGCAGGAGATAGGCGCCGCTGCCGAACAGGATCGCGACTGCCACCGCGAACAAAAACGTCACCCCTCATCACCTCCCGTTGCTCCGGTCCCGCGCGACGCCCCGATTGGTCGCGGGTGCATCCGGGCGATTATCCCGATCACCCCGACCGCGAATCCGAACACCACCAAGAACACCCCGATGTCGAAGAGAACCGGGGTGATGAGTTCCAGCGCCCCGAGGTGGGCCACCGGCTGTCCCGCCTCCGGCCTGTGGCGCAGGAGCGGCTCGCCGGTCAGCACCGGGACGAAGGTCACCCCGAGGGCGATCAAGACCCCGGCCAGGGCGCCGTAGGGTGCTAGGCGGACGATCGCCAGTCGCCCGATCGCCCGGTACCCGAACGCCACGTCCTGCAGCAAGACACCGAGGGCGGCCACGACCCCGGCGCTGAACCCGTCGCCGACATCGGCGTACCCCTTGACCAGGATCGCCAGGGCGACCATGAAGATCGGCACCAGCAGCAAGCGGGCGACCGTCTGGGTCAGCACCGTGGTGACGCTCGGGTCGATGCGGGACTGGGCCGCGTCCACTCGGTATCGGGACGATGGGCTCATCGCAGCCGTCCTCGCCGCAGCAGCCCGGCGATACCCAGCATCGCGATCCCGATCACCGTGATCTCGCCCATCGTGTCGAGACCCCGGAAGTCGGTCAGGATCACGGTCACGACGTCCCGCGCATGGGCGTCGGGTGCCAGTTCGATATAGTCCACCGCGACCGATTCCCGGAACGTGGGGCGAGAGAGCGCGCTCCATGACACGACCAGGGCGATCACCCCCGCGATCACCGCCAGCGCCGCGTCGCGGCGCCCGTGGTGATGGTTCTCCGGCTCGGCGGCCTCCTCGGCCAACACGCGGCGGGGAAGCAGGGACAACATGCCCAGGAACAGCAACGCGAACATCGTCTCCACGAGGACCGCCACCAGCGCCACATCGGGCGCCCCGAAGAGGGCATACGTCACCGCCAGGCAATAGCCGACGCCCGAGACGGTCAGCGCCATCGAGAGGTGATCCCGGGGTAGCGTGCTGGCGATGCCCGCCCCGCAGGTCGCGATCAGGATCATCACCAGGCCCGCGTCCCCACGCTGGATCGTACCGAAGGAAAAGGCGTCTCGCGTCGGGGTGGCGATCAGCGCGATGATCACCAGGACGCCGGCCGGGAGCAAGATGGTCGCGACGCGGCCCCGGAGGTCACGGACCTCGACCCGGCGCATGGCGCCGGAGAACCGCTCGAACCCGTCCAGACCACGTCCATAGGCACGGGCCGGGCCGAATCGCTGGCCGATCCGCGCCATGCCCATCGCCGCCGGGGACCAGAATCTCCGTGTCGCCAGCAGTGTCCCGCCCAGGACGAAACTGGCGAGGGCCATCAGGTTCTCCGGCCGGGTATCGAGGTGGTAGGCGGGCGACACCGTCACCGCCTCCCGCAGGCTCACCGCTGCCGCCGCCTCGGCCAGCCGCGCCACCGGCCCGGGGACCACCCCCGTCAACAGGATCGCCGCCCCGAGCACCACCACCGGCCCGACCAGCGCGAGGGGCACCGGATCCGCCGTCGCCCGCCTCGGGCCCAGGAAGATCCCACCCCAGAACCGGCCGATGTAGACGATCGTCAGCGTCGCCCCGCCCACGGCGACGGCGACCGCGGCCGGCCCCCGCTCCAGGGCGGCGGCGAAGAACAGCTCATCCTTGAAGAAGCCGACGGTCAGCGGCAGCGCGGCGAGGCCCGCCGCCGCGGCCCCACTCCCGGCCGCCAGGGCCGGCATCGAGCGCCCGAGCCCACCGAGGCGGTCGAGTCGCCGCTCGCCCGTGGCCTCGGTCACGGCCCCGGCGGTCAAGAAGAGGGCCGTCTTGGCCAGGGCGTGGGCGACGACATAGAACACCGCCCCCACGACGCCATAGTGGCCCTGGCCGCCGAGGCCCAGCATCAGCACGACATAGCCATACTGGGAGATCGTCGAGTAGGCCAGCACTTGCTTGATGTCCGCCCGGGTCGTCGCCAGCACCCCGGAGATGGCCATCGATCCCGCGCCGACCACGGCCAGCCCGTCCAGCAGGCGTGGTTCGGTCGCCAGCAGCGGATAGAACCGCCCGATCAGGAAGACCCCGGCCGCGACCATTGCCGCCGAGTGCAGGTAGGCCGAAACCGGCGTCGGTGCCGCCATCGCCCGGGGCAGCCAGAAGTGGAGGGGGGTCTGGGCGCTCTTGGCCAGGGCCGCGACCAGGATCAGGATGCCCGTGGTCTGGCCCAGGGAGTGATCCCCGGCCTCGGCCGCCGCGATCATCGCCCCCAGGTCGAAGGTGCCGTACCGGTCCTCGAGCAGCAACGCGGCGACCAGGAGGCCAAGTGCGCTGATGCCCGTGACCAGGAGCGCCATCAGGGCGGAGGCCCGGGCGTTGGCATCCTGCCTGTCGTAGGAGATCAGGAGATAGGAGGCCAACGCCGTCACATCCCAGAACACGAACAGCGCGATCAGGTCCCGCGCCATGACCAGCCCCAGCATCGCCCCCAGGAACAGGAGGAACGAGGCGAAGAAGGGCCCCAACTCGCGCTCGTCGCGACCCTGGTGGTGGAGGTGCAAGGGCAGGTAGCGCCCGGCATAGATGACCACCAGCAAACCGATCCCGGTCGCCAGCAGGGCATAGAGCCGGGCCAGGCCATCCAGGTCGAACGCGAGGCGCAGCCCCCAGGAAGGGGCCCATGCCACATCGACCCGACTATCGCCGGTGGCGATCGCGACGAGGGTCGTCGCCAGACCACCGCCCGCCAGCAGCGCCCCCGCCACCCACCCCAGACCGGGGCGCCACCGTCCCACTACCCAGGTCAGGGGTCCACTCAACACCGCCAGGGCGAGCAGGGACGCCGCGGGGTTCAACTGCCAGCCGCCGTCCATCGTGTCCCCCGATGTCGCCAAAGAGCCGTTGGAGAAGAAAAGGAGACGAGAAAAAGGGACGGCCAACATTGGCAGTCCCTCACCGAACCACGGGGAGAACGGGTCCGTGATGCCCCGGCAGCCAATCCTGCTCCGACCAGTCTAATCGACACCGTGGCCTATGCCCCATCGCCGGCCGGTCCGGTTGGCCCATCGCATTGGCCATACCGCGCTTCCGGGACGCGACCCCATGCGAAGCCGGGCCGGTGGCCCGTCGATCCCGCCCAGGGCGGATGCGCCCCGGCGTCCCGGCCGCGCGTTGCCGGGTCACCTCGGTCCCATGCGTCCCGTCCGCGCGGCGGGGACCCGGCCGGAGGGGCGGCCAGGCAGGCGGCGGTCTCCTGATGATCCAACACGTCCGGGCGGAGGGTCCCCGCTGGGGCGAGGGAGACCGCGCGGTCGCGGTCACGATCCGATGACCTGTGGTGGGGTGAGCCGGCAGATGCCCCGCGAACGCTCCGCTATTCGACCGGTGACTGGTCCCGTCCGTGGGGCGATCCATCGCCGTCCGCCTGGTCGGGCTCCTGCCAGAGTGACGCGAGTGTCGCCCGCCGGGATGGCGCCGGTTCGTTGCCCGCGCGATAGCTGGTCCGGATCAGCCAGATCACCCCGGCGGTGACTAGGGCGGGCGCGACGAGATACACGAATCGGGTGCCGAGGGCATCTGCCAGGGCGCCGAGGCCGAGGGTCCCGGCGATGCCGAGACCGCTCTGCAGGGTGGCCTGGATGCCGAAGGTCGTCCCCTGGCCCGCGACCGGAACGCGCGTGTTGACGTACGTCTGAACACTGACCGCCGCCGCCGCCGCGCCGAACTTGGCCGGGACGGCGATCATCCCCGCCGCCAAGATCGGATCCTCCAAGCCCATCGCCCCCTCATTGAGGAGCCGGAGAGGATTGAGAGGGGCCAGCCAGGGGGTGACCTGATCGACCAGCCCGAACATCGCCATCGCCACGGCGAAAGCGGCCATCGAGAGGGCCGCCAGCCACCGTTCCCCGGGCCACCGGATCAAGAACGGGGCCAGGACCGTGCCCAACAGGCTCCCGATGGCGCCGGGGGCAAAGACGTAGATGGTGTTCGCGGGATCGGTCCCGAGGACGCTCCGGACATAGACCGGCTGGAGCGTGTCCGAGACATCGGCCATCACGGCGACGATGGCCCCGCTCAGGATCATCGTCGACACGGCGGGGTTGTCCAGGATCCAGCCGGTCATCGACCAGAGCCCCGGTGCGACGGGACGTTCGCCGGCCGATGCCTCCTCGCTCACGCCAGGTCCGTGACCGGGCGGCAGCGCGAACGCCCGGATCGACGCGAGCGCGAGGATCAGGCCGATGGCGTAGAACAGGATCCTGATGTCGAACAGTTTGACCAGCAGCGGGGCCAGCACGGCCGAACCGGCACCTGAGCCAATGCCGCCAGCCAAGATGAGAAATGTGGTCAGGGTCGCGAGTTCCGGAGTCGTGGCGACGACGCTGACGGCCGTCTTCACCGCCGGTGAGACGATCTGGGTCAGGAGCCGGACGGTGAAGACCAGGGACAGCAGGGCCGGGAGGCCGGTTCCCAGGTAGGTGGGCACGGCAATGCAGAGCGCGGCCTGGAAGGCATACCCGAGACCGAGGGCCCAGCGCTTGGTCAGGGAATCGGCGATGATCCCCCCACGGAGCCCGAAGATCAGCGCGGCCAGCGCCCCGCTGGCGCCCAGGAGCGACACCTCGAATGGGGAGCCGCCCTCACGGGCGAGATGGACGATCGCCCCGTAGGTCAGCGCCGACATGCCGAGTTCGGACAATGCCCGTGAAGCGAGTAGCACCCGGACACCTGGCCGCCTGAGCACTGGCGGGTCGGGGACGAGCGCTCCGAGCAGGCGGAGCGGCAAGGCGCGGCGAGGTGGGCCATCGGACGTCATCGACATGGGGCGACTCGCGTTCTCGGGTGCTCGCCTGCTGCTGGCCGAGGGGGTGCGTCCGCGAGACACGAGGCGGACCCGGCACCCCCTCGACCGGATCGCGGCGCCCCATTGATCGGGGGTGACCGTGCCGGCCGGCGGGGAAACGATCGCCGTTGCCGATCGTCATGTCACCTCACCCCACGCCACGGAGTGTCGCACGATGCGTGGGAAAACTTCGTGAGGCCGGTCCCTGATATGGTCAGGGACCGGACCCGTGGCCGGTGCCGGATGCCATGACGAGCTCGAGGCGCCCCGCCCGTGAGACGGGCGCCCGCGACCGGGGATGGTTAGCGTGTCGCCGCCCGGCTCCCGGTGGGCCGTCGCCCGGTCTCGTCGCCCATACCCTCGCCGGGTGTCAGGCGGGACGTCACGCCGGGACTGACCTCCCCATCGTCTGGCTGGATCAGCACCCCGCTGAACACCTCGCTCACCATTCGCATCGCCGCGGTCGAATGGCCATCAAAGTGGCGCTGTCCGGCCGGGCTAAGCCGCAACCGCACCGACCACACCCGCCGCGCCTCGGCCCGATCCATGTGCTCCGCCGCCGGGCGCGACACAC
>JBBJOE010000286.1:0-4277 GCA_037721765.1 Thermomicrobiales bacterium | reverse complement strand
TGGGACGAGGCCTACCTCCTCAGCGTGCTCTCACGCTGAAATGCGATTGCCCTGGCATTTCGTCACGTCGACGTCTCGGCTAGGCCATGAACAGCCCGCCGTCGACCGAGATGACTTGCCCGGTGATGAAGCCCGCCCCCGGTGACACGAGGAAGGCGACCAGGGACGCGACGTCGGCCGGGGTGCCGAACCGGCCGAGAGGGGTCTGGCCGAGCAGGTGCGCCTGGGCTTCGGGGGGCAGCGATGCGGTCATCCGGGTCTCGATGAACCCGGGGGCCACCGCGTTGACGGTGATCCCCCGGGAGCCGACCTCCTTGGCCAGCGACTTGGTGAACCCGACCAGCCCCGCCTTCGCCGCCGCGTAGTTGGCCTGACCGGCGTTTCCGACGAGGCCGACGACGGACGACAGGTTGACGATCCGCCCGCTCCGCTGCCGCAGCATCGGCCGGATCGCCGCCTTGCTGCAGAGGAACGTCCCCTTCAGGTTGGTCGTCATCACGCTGTCCCAGTCGTCCTCGCTCATTCGCATCAGCAGGCCGTCGCGGGTGATCCCGGCGTTGTTGACCAGGGCGTCGATGCGGCCGAACCGGGCCAGGGTGGCCTTGACACCCTCGCCCGCGCCGTTGGCGGTCGAGACATCGGCCGCCAGTGATTCGACCCGGGTCCCGGTCTCCGCCAGGCGGTTGGTCGCCTCGGCAGCGGCCCCGGCATCCTCCCTGTAGGTCAGCATCAGGTCCCACCCGGCGGTCCCGAGCGCCTCGGCGATCGCCAGGCCGATGCCCCGGGTCCCGCCCGTGACCAGGGCCACGCCCGCGACAGGGGCCCGTCCGGCATCGGCGGCGTCATCGATGGTCATGCGTGGTCTCCTCCATAGGGTCGCGGACGCGAGCCCGCCTCCGTGACCGGGTGGCCCCCGGTCAGCCGTCCGCCGGCGGTGCGGCGGCGGCCCCCCCATCGGCCCGGCACCGCTCGACCCCGGCCGTGCCCCACCGGACCAGGCTGGCCGCCCAGGAGAGGCCGCCGCCGAAGGCGACGAAGACCAGGTTATCGCCCTCGGCGACCTTGCCGGCCGCCACCGCCTCGGTCAAGGCCATCGGGATCGAGGCGGCCGAGGTATTGCCGTACCGGTCGATGTTGATCCAGACTCGCTCTCCAGGCAAGGCGAGGGTCCGGGCCGCGGCGTCGATGATCCGCCGGTTGGCCTGGTGGGGGATCAGCATGTCGATGTCGTCGAGGGAGAGGCCCGCCTTCAGGACCACCTGCCGGGCCGCGTCTCCCATGACCTTCACCGCGAACCGGAAGACCTCGTTGCCCTGCATCAGCATCGCCGGGTGGGCGTCCAGGCGGGGCCGGGGGCCGAGGACGGCCGCCGTCGGGTCATCCCCGGCCGGGCCATCATCCCAAGACCAGCCGGGGACGTAGAGCGCGGGCACCCCGGACCCGTCGGCACCGAGGACCGAGGCCAGTTCGCCCCGGGGTTCGCCGGTCGCCTCCAGCACGACCGCACCGGCCCCGTCGCCGAACAGGACGCAGGTGGAGCGGTCGGTGTAGTCGATGAAGCGGGTCTGGGTATCCACACCGACGACGAGGATCGACCGGTACATCCCGGAGCGGATGAAACTCGTGGCGCAGGCCAGCGCGTAGACGAACCCGGCGCAGGCCGCGTTGACGTCGAAGGCGGCGGCGGAGCCGCCCAGTTCCGCCTGGATCATGCAGGCCTGGGAGGCGAGGAAGAGGTCCGGGGTGAAGGTCGCGGTGATGATCAGGTCGAGATCGTCGGCCGTCCGGCCCGCCTTGGCCAGCGCATCCCGTGAGGCGGCAACCGCCAGCGACGTATTGGTGTCGCCCGGCCCGGCGATGCGGCGCTCGCGAATCCCCGTCCGGCTGACGATCCACTCGTCGGAGGTATCGACCAGCTTTTCGAGGTCGGCATTGGTCAGCACCCGCTCCGGGACCGCCATCCCCCAACCGGTGATCGCCGCGTACCGCATCCCCAACCTTCTTCGCGATCTCCGCCGGCGAGGCAAGACCGGGACCGGCACCCGGTGACGTGGCGGTCTCTCCCGCGCCTGGCCAGACGTGATGGGGCCGGGCGCGTGACGAGCGGGCGGGCCGAAGCCTAATCGGTGGCGCGGCCCCGGGTCTCGATCTCGATCACCTGTCGCCCGTTGTAGACGCCGCAGCTCGGGCAGACGTGGTGGGACCGGCGCGGCTCGCCGCAATTGGGGCAGGCGATCAACTGAGGAATCTTGAGGAAGTGGTACCGGCGGCGATTGCCCTGCCGGTGGCGGCTGATCCGTTGCTTCGGCAATGCGCCCATCGTGCGGACTCCTGTCGTTGGCGTCGTTCGCCCCGTGTCGCCCGCGCCGGGCGACCGAGCGGCTGGGATCGGCCGCGCGGCCGATCGCTCACCGTCGTCTCGAAGTCATCACCGGCCCTAGTCCCCCTCGAGCAGGGCACTCAGCCGGAGAAGTCTCTCGTCGATCTCCGCGTCGTCCCGGGCCAGCGGCTCCGGTCCCGGGCACTCCTCACCGCAGTCGGGCCGCATCGGCAGGTTGAGGATGACGTGCTGGCGGATCGCCTCACCGAGGTCGAGTTCGTGGAGTTCGTTGATCTCGAACAACTCCTCCGTTTCTTCCTCGGTCCGGTCCACCCGGACGTGCCCACCGGTCCGGACATCGACCGTCTGCCGGTACTCTTCCTCGAACCGGGTCCGGAACGCCTCGACATACGTCCGCAGGCAGCGGACGCAGTCCATGTGGACCTGGCCCTCGAGCTGGACCGAAGCCATGATCACGTCGCTGAGCCGGGTCAACCGGACAGTGCCCACGAGCCGGGCGGCCTGGAGGTCGTCGGCGAGGGCAAAGGCGTCAAGCCGGAGCTCGTAGTCGCGGGTGCCCCCGACGGCGTCCTGGAGCAGGCCGGCGACGTTGATCGTCGTCTCGTTGACCAGACCCTGTGACTCGGGGCGTCCTCGTCCCATTCCCATTGATGTACCGACCAGTCGAGGGGTTCGCCGTCGCCGGCTCGACCCGCACGGAGAGCGCCGACCAAGGTCGGCGCATCCGGAGCAGTATAGGGAGTGGGCGGGGGGGCGTCAATCCCGAACAGGGGCCGGTGGGAGCGGTTCACGCACGTCGCGGGGCGGGGCGGCACCGCCGAGGGAAACGGTCTCCTGCTTGCCCCGTTCCATTCGAGCCAGGATCTCTCGCATGGACCCCTCGATCAGGTCGAGCCCGTCGCGCATCGCCTCCTCGATGATCGTGAATTGCTCAAGGGCCGCCATTTCCAGGTTCCCCATGTCGCGCTTGCGCCGTTCCTCGGCCTGCCGCAGCATCTCCTCGCCTTGCTGGCGGGCCTCATTCAGGAGGCCCTTGTCGGAGAGCAGGTACTCGGCCCGGTCGCGGGCGGTCTTGAGGATCTTGGTCGCGTTCTCCTGGGCCTCGAAGACGATCCGTTCCCGCTCGTTGATCACCCGCTGGGCCCCTTGGATCTCGGCCGGGACCGTCTCTCGCAATTGATCGACGATCGCCAGGAACTGGTTCTCGACGACCATGATCCGGCCGCTGAAGGGCACCCGGCGACTGGCGCTCACCAGGTCTTCCAGGCGATCGACCAGATCGAGGATGTCGTCGGACTCGTCCTCGGGCGGGTGGCCGTCGTGCACGTTGCGGACCTTCTGCCCCGGGGCGTAGTCGGCCGGGTTCGAGAGAATGGACGATGCCCCGTCAGGGCGCGGGGGGCGACGGCTGGGGAGTGGTCAAGGCGTCGCGGAACGACGCTCGGCCAACGCGGCGGCGACGGTCGGTGACACGAGCGTGGTCACGTCGCCGCCCAGCATGGCGACCTCTCGGATCAGGCTGGAACTGACGAACGCGTGCCGCGACGAGGTCATCAGGCAGACCACGTCGATGTCGGGCGCGAGGTGGTGGTTCATGTGCGCGCACTTGAACTCGTACTCGAAATCCGAGACGGCGCGCAAGCCCCGGACGATGGCACTCGCCCCGCGCGAGCGGGCGTACTCTACGGCCAGTCCCGAGAACGTGTCAACGGCGATGTCGCCCTCGCCGGGGGCCCGGCCGGCGAACGCCTCGCGCGCCATCGCGACGCGTTCGTCGGTCGAGAAGAGCCGGGTCGGCTTCACCGCGTCCCGGAAGATCGCGACCACCACCCGGTCGAAGAGACGCGCCGCTCGCCGGGCGACGTCGACGTGACCGAGGGTGATCGGGTCGAAGGTGCCCGGATAGATCGCCAGGCGAGCCGGCCGCACGTCTTCA
>JBBJOE010000285.1:0-4281 GCA_037721765.1 Thermomicrobiales bacterium | reverse complement strand
CGGTCGTCTGCCTGGCGCTGGTCGGCGGGTTGCCCGCCGGGGTCGCGGCCCAGGCGACCGGCGTCGTTGGGAGCCCCGGTTCCGGCGACACGGCAGGCATGACGATCTTTGCCCAGGTGGGCATCTGCGCGGATGACGCCCTCGCGGGCCGGACCGTCTTCCTGACCAACCCGACCCCGGGGATCGACTATTCCGGCTGCCGTCTCGCGACGGCCGGCGAGGTGGAGCTGGACCTCTACGCCTCGGCGACCGCCGCCGAGGACCGGGGGACCAAGGTCGCGTCAGGGTCGGCCGACGCCTCCGGCACCGTCACCCTCACCTACGACGGTGGACAGCCCTACGTCTACCTCGGCCAGGGCGAACAGGGTGCCGGGGGCCAGTTCTCGGTCGATCTCCCGGCCGATGTCGCCGGGCGATCCGTCCTGGTACTGAGCTTCACTGGCGGCCAGGACCCGGTCGCACCGCCCCCGACCATGGACTCCGCCGTGGTGACGGCGAGCGTCGCGGTCTGTGTCGACGCGGCCCTGGCCGGGACGACCCTGGCGGTGATCGATGACCCGCTGCGGTCCGACCGCGACCTCGCGGGGTGCCGTCCGGCTTCGGAGGGCGAATACGTGGTGTCGCTGCGGGCCGAGGCCTCAGTCGCGGGCGACGGGGTACCCGAGGCGCTCGGGGAGGCGCGCTCGCGGGCGGATGGCACCGTCGCGTTCGAGGTCGAACCGGTCCGGTCGTTCGTCTCGGTCGCGGTCGGCGATGCGGTCTCGCCGGTCGTCTCCCTCGTTCCCGGTCAGCGGGTCGAGGTCGCCGTCGTGGCCTACGTCGAACCCTGGGCGACGGGGGTGACGATCGAGGTCCGCCGCTTCGTCTGCGTCGATCCGGCGCGGGCCGGGACCCTGGCCTTCTACCCCCTCGACGACGCGGCGCTGCTCGCGATCGTCCCCGCCTCGACCTGCCGTCCGGCCCGGGCCGGCGAGGCGACGATCGGCCTCTACGCCTCCCCCACGCCGGTCGAAGACCAGGGCACGGCCGTGACGGCGGTCGCGACCACGGCCGAGGGGTACGCCGGGTTCACCTATACGGCCAACCAGCCGTTCATCTACGTCGGCGAGGGAAAGCCCGGCGCGGGCGGCAGCTTCTCCCGCGACATCGCCGTCGACGGCGGCGACGCGGTCGCGATCCAGGTGCTGGCCTACGTCGCCGAGGACCCGGCCGCCTGACGCGCCGGGCCGGGCCGGGGCGCCCCGGGGCGACCCGGCCCGGAGCGATCCGGCTCGGCCCCCTCGGGGAGTGTCCCTCGGGGCCGGACCTGGCCCGGTCCCGGCGGGCGTACTGGCCGGGTCCTACGGGCGCCAGTCGGTGCGCGAGCGCGGGGCGGGCGGGGGATCCGCCGGGTCACCGACCCAGCGCCCGCCCTGGATGATCGATTCGCCCTGGGACGTGCGCGGCACCGGCTGGTCGAGCCAGGCCGACAGGCGACTGAACTGATCCCGGACGAAGCGCCGGACCCGGCCCCGCGGCGGGGTGGCGGGCGATGAGTTCGTCAAGAACAGCGGTGCTGACGTGGGGATGACCGGGGCGCCCCGGAGCGCACCGGCGGCGATTCGAGCGTCTTCGCGGAGCCTGACCCATTCTTGTGCCATGGAGCATCACCTCGCCTTGGATGGTTGAACGATCAGCGGGATGGCTGGCCGGGAGGGACTCACCGTCCTCCTCACTCCCGATGATGACATCCTGGCAAGCGCGAGGCATCAGTGTTTTTGCGTATTTTTCCCGCACGTCGAGAACTACGTATACGTAGGTGAGGGGATGACCGATGGCCTTCGACGCCAGACGGCGACGGGAGATCCTGAACGCCGAGGCCGCCAGGTACCTGGCCGTGGCGATCGCCAACGTGACCCGCGAGTACCCGAACATGTCCCCGTTCGTCGCCCTCGGGCCGGGCCCGGTCCCGGCCCACCGGGATTCGCACCCGGCCTTCTACGGCTCCTTCGACTGGCACTCCTGCGTCGAGATGGTCTGGGTCGCGGTCCGGCTGCTGCGCCGGTTCCCGGATATCGCCGCCGGGCCGGACGCGCGGCGCGTCCTCGATGCCCTGCTGACGCCGGAGAACCTGGCGGTCGAGGTGGCCTTCTTCACCGCCCCGGAACACCGCACGATCGAGCGGCCCTACGGCTGGGGCTGGCTGCTGACCCTGGCTCACGAGGTGGCCACCTGGGACGATCCCGATGCCCGCCGCTGGAAAGGAGCGCTGCGGCCGCTCGCCGACCACTTCGCGGCCAGCCTCGTGGGTTGGGTTCCCCGGCTCACCTACCCGCAGCGGACGGGGCTCCACGCCAACACCGCCTTCGGCCTGTCCCTGTCGCTCGACCACGCCCTCTGGCGGGCCGGTCGCGGTGACCCGGCGTTGAGCCTGGCGATCGGGGAAGGTGCGAACCGGTGGTTTGCCGGGGACAGGGACTACCCGGCGCACTACGAGCCGTCCGGCGCCGACTTTCTCTCGGCCGCCCTATCCGAGGCCGAACTGATGAGCCGGGTGTTGTCGCCTGAGTCCTTCCCGGGCTGGCTCGGTGCCTTCTTGCCGGATTTGGCCGCCTCCGGGCCAGGGACGCTCTTCAGGCCAGTCACCATCTCCGACCTCTCGGACGGCCAACTCGCCCACCTGGTCGGGCTCAACCTGAGCCGGGCCTGGGCGATGACGGCCCTGGCGGACCGCCTCCCGGCGGACGACCCGCGGGTCGGGCCGCTGCTGGCCGGGGCCGAGCGTCAGGCCTCGGCCGCCCTGCCCCACGTCGTCGGCAGCGACTACATGGCCGAACACTGGCTGGCCGCCTACGCCGTGCTGCTGCTGTCCTGAACGGGACCATCCGGCGAGTCGCGCCGTGAACGACGGCCGCCGATCGCCCCGGCCGACCGCCCCCGGTAGCTCCGGCGGTCGCGGATCGGCGTGAGGAGGGCGCGGAGTGGGGATGGCGTGGGCTAGACCAAGCCGTGCTGGACGGCGAAGACGACCGCGGCCGCCCGGGAGGGCTGGTCCGATTTGGTCAGGATGTTGGCGACGTGGGTGGTGACCGTGCGGCGGCTCAGCGAGAGCCGGTCGGCGATGGCCTGGTCGGTCAGCCCCTGGGCGATCAGGCCCAGCACCTCGGTCTCCCGGGCCGAGAGTCGACTCCTCCCGCCGGTGGCACGAGTCGCGGCGAGCGGGCCGGTGGTCGTTGGTCCGGCGGAGGCGAGTTCGGCGGCAACCTCGGCCAGGGCATCGTCCAGGGATGCCGAGACGAGGCCGGCGGTCTGGTCGGTCCCGCGGTGACGGGCGATGCGGGCCACGACACGGGCGTGAGCCCCGGCGGCGACCGGCGTCCGGGGGATGCTGAGCCGTTCCCTCCCGGCATCGGAGAGCGCCAGCAGGCGAGCGGCCCGGTCGTGGTGGCCCCGGTGCGCCGCCAGTTCGCCGACCATGTCGATGGCCGCGAGGAGGCCGCGGACGTCGCCGAGGTCCGTCCGGATCGCGATCGATTCCCGGAGCAGCGGCAGGGCGGTGACGATGTCGCGCTCGCCCACGGCCCGTGACCCCAATTCGAGCAGGGCATCGGCCAGGCCGATCGTCTCGCCGACGACCCGAAAGCCGTCGAGGCTCCGGTGGAGTTCCGCCAGCCCGGCGGCGACCTCGCCGGTCGCGATCAGGGAACGGCCGAGGTTGAAGCGAACATAGGCGCTGCCCCGCTCATCCCCGCGCCGGGTCCGCAGGCCCAGGGCCTCGACGAGGAGTGGGTACGCCACGGCGCCATTCCCGGCGTCGATCTCCATCTCCGCCAGGTTGTGCAGGCCCAGGCTCAGGTGGGCGGGTTCCGCCTCCCGCCGCCGCAGGGTCAGGCTCTCGTCGAAGTGGACTCGCGCCGACGCGTAGTCGCCCCGGGCGCTGGCGACGAGACCCAGGTTGTTCAGCGTGTCGGCCACGTCGCGGCCATCCCGGTGGTCCCGGGAGATGGCCAAGCTCTCCTCGTAGAGGGCCTGGGCACGGGGGTAATCTCCCAACCTATAGGTCATGTTGCCCAGGTTGTTCAGGGCCGTGGACCGGGCGCGCGTCGGGGCCGGGGAGGAAACGGCGAGGGCGCGGGAGAGCCAGTCCTGCCCTTCTGCCAGGTAGCCCCGGATCTCCCAGTAGCGCCAGAGGACCGTGCTGAGCCGCAGGGCCAGGTCTGGGGCGTTGGTGATCGACCACGACAGGGCCGCGACCATGTTGGCGTGCTCCGCGTCCAGCCGGTCCAGCAAGGACCGCTGGTC
>JBBJOE010000034.1:0-15440 GCA_037721765.1 Thermomicrobiales bacterium | reverse complement strand
TGGGGCGGGACCCCGTGACCCTTCGGTACTAGCCCTAACCTATCCCTTACGTCGCCCTTACGAATCGCTTACATGCCTCCCCTACGCTTGCGGCATGAGCACCGACACCCTCCTCGCCAGTCAGGGTCGCCCGCGTCCGGCCAGGTCAGGAACCGAGCTGGCCTCCGATCGGGCGACGGTCCTGGTCGTCGAGGATGACCCGATCCTCCTCAGCACCCTGTCGTACAACTTGGGGCGAGAAGGGTATGACGTGCTCACCGCCGCCGATGGGGAATCGGGGTTGGCGGTCGCCCGGGCGGAACACGACCGGATCGACCTGATCGTGCTCGACATCATGCTGCCGGGGATGAGCGGGTTCCACGTCCTCAGGTCGATCCGGGCCTATTCCCAAGTCCCGGTGCTCCTGCTCTCCGCCCGGGGCGACGAGCAAGACAAGGTCGACGGGCTCGAACTCGGGGCCGACGACTACGTGGTCAAGCCGTTCGCGCAGCGTGAATTGCTGGCCCGGATCCGCGCCGCCGTCCGGCGTCACGCGATCCCGTCCGTCCGCCCCCCGACCCTGATCACCCGAGGGTCGATCCAGATCGAACCCAGCCGGCGCCGGATCTCCGTCAACGGGCGCGAACTCGCGCTCCGGCCGAAGGAGTACGGCGTGTTGCTCACCCTGGCCCTGGAGCCAGAACGCGTCTTCACTCGCCAAGATCTCCTCGATACCGTCTGGGGTGAAGACGTGATCGTCGATGAGCGGACGGTGGACGTCCACGTCTCCTGGCTCCGGGGCAAGCTTGCCGGGGCCGGCGTCGAACCCGACGTGATCCGCACCGTCTGGGGCGCCGGGTATCGCTTCGTCATCCCGTCTTCCGACGACCGGTCCCCGGACGGGGCCACGTGACACCACTTTGGGTTTCCACCGCCGCGGGGTCGTGGCGGTCGCGAGCCGCCGGGCGAAGGTCGCCCGGCTCGTCCGATCATGGAGGGACAGATATGTCGTTGTTGCGAAGCCCGTTGCGCCACCTCACCTCGTACGGGGTGATGCTGGCACTCATCGCGTCGTTCGCGATCGCCCCGCTGGGCTCCGCGATTGCCCAGGACGCCACGCCGGGCGCCGGTGGCGAGTTCGACGCGGCTCCATACGAGGCCCCGGCCGATGGTGTCGAGGGCGAAATCGTCGCCGACGGCTCGTCGACCGTCTTCCCGATCACCCAGGCCGCCGCCGAAGAGTTCAGCAACCTGGTCGACGGCGTCGACATCACCGTGGACTTCTCGGGAACGGGTGGTGGTTTCGAGCGCTTCTGCGAGGGCGACACGGCCATCTCGAACGCCTCTCGCGCCATCGCCGAGGACGAGGTCGCGATCTGCGCCGAGAACGGCGTGGACTACTATGAATTCGAGATCGCCTACGACGGCATCACCGTCGTCGTTCCCGAGTCCAACACCGAGCTGACCTGCATCTCGGTCGAAACGCTTGGCGCGGTCTGGGGCCCGGATTCCGAGATCACGAATCTCAACCAGATCAATGCCGAGTTCGCCGACGTTGAGCTGGACCTCTACGGTCCCGGCACCGATTCCGGCACCTTCGACTACTTCACCGACGCGATCAACGGCGAGGAAGGTCTCTCGCGCGAAGACTACACCCCGAGCGAGGACGATCAGGTCCTGGTCCAGGGCGTCTCCGGTAGCGAGGGTGGCTTCGGCTACTTCGGCTACTCCTACTATGCCGAGAACGAAGACATCCTGAACGCGGTGGCCGTCGCGCAGTCGCCGGACCTGAGCGACTGCGTCCTGCCGAGCCCGGAGACGATCCAGGACGGCACCTACGCTCCGCTGAGCCGCCCGCTCTACCTCTACGTGAACGCCCAGCAGCTGCGGGAGAGCCCGGCGCTCCAGGAGTTCATGCGGTTCTACCTCGCCAACGCCGAGGAACTGGCGCTGGTCGCGGATTACATCGGCTCGCCGGCCGACGTCTACGAGACGGCGGTCGAAGACTTGGAAGCGGCCATCGACGGCACCGGGACGCCGGATAGCCAGGCGACGCCGGACGCTTAAACGACCCCATCTCCGCCGCCCCGGTCGTCGTGGCCGCCCACCGTCTGCTACAACGTGACAGACGGCGACGACGCACCATGGAGCGGTTCGCTCCCCCGTCCGGGTCAGCCCCGGGCGGGGGAGCGAACCATTGCCGTGACCCACCCTCGGGACGAACACGGTGGCGGCTAGGTCCCAGGAGTCATGATATGGCCCGAGATCGTCTCTTCGACCAGGCGGCGAACGTCGTCCAGGCCGGACCGATCACCACCAACGAACGAGCGATCCGGGATATCGACCTGTCGGGCGGGCGACACCGGCGCACGTCCGAGCGAATCATCCAGACGCTTCTGTTTCTCTGCGGGTCGCTCTCGATCGTGACCACGATCGGGATCGTGATCATCCTGGTCGGTGAGGCGGGCGCGTTCTTCGTCGATGTCTCGCCACGGGAGTTCTTCTTCGGAACCAAATGGACCGCGCTGTTCCGCGATCCGAGTTGGGGCGTCCTCCCGCTCGTGCTCGGGACGCTGACCGTGACCGTGATCGCGATGTTCGTCGCCCTCCCCATCGGCCTGATGTGCGCGATCTACTTGAGTGAATATGCCCGGGACTCGACCCGTGCCATCTTGAAGCCGGTCCTTGAACTCTTGGCAGGCGTCCCCACCATCGTCTATGGCTATTTCGCGCTGACGTTCCTGACCCCGAATGTCTTGCGGGCGATCAATCCGGACACGAACATCTTCAACGCGATGGCCGCCGGGATCGCCGTCGGGATCATGATCTTACCGATGGTGGCTTCCCTGTCGGAAGACGCCATGCGGGCGGTACCGAGCAGCCTCCGCGAGGGTGCCTATGCCCTGGGGGCCACCAAGATGGAGGTGTCGGGCCGGATCATCTTGCCGGCCGCACTTTCCGGCGTGGTCGCATCATTCATCCTGGCGATCAGCCGCGCCGTGGGCGAGACGATGATCATCGTCGTGGCGGCGGGCAACCGGCCCCAATGGGGGTTGAACGTTCTGGACGAGGTCCAGGCCATGACCAGCTATGTCGTGCAGGTCTTCACGGGCGACGTCGTCCGTGGATCGACCAGATACCAATCACTGTTCGCGGTCGGTCTGACCTTGTTCCTCATGACCCTCGTCCTGAACATCATCAGCCAGAAGATCGTTTCGCGCTTCCGAGAGGTCTACCAATGAGCGTGCTCTCGACTCCCGGCGGCGTGGTCCGAGGCCATCTCCGGAGCAGTCCGAATGTCAAGCGCCGGAAGGTGCGCGGGGAGATCGTCCGGATCCTCTACATCGGGGCGACGGTCAGCGCGGTCGTCGCTCTGGTGGTACTCCTCACTTCGATCTGGACCCGCGGCGCCTCCGGACTCGACTGGGCGTTCGTGATCAACATGGCGTCCTCGCGGGCGGAGCGGGCCGGCCTGCAGACGGCGCTCCTTGGCTCGCTCTGGATCATCGCCTTCACCGCGCTCTTCGCCATCCCGGTCGGGATCGGCGCCGCGATCTACCTCGAGGAATACGCTCCCCGTACCTGGTGGACTGGCATCCTCCAGACAAACATCTCAAACTTGGCGGGCGTGCCCTCGGTCGTCTACGGCCTACTCGGACTCGGCATCTTCGCCGAGATCTTGGCCCTCGGCCGGACGATCATCACCGGTGCGCTCACGATGGCCCTGCTCATCCTGCCGATCATCATCATCTCTAGCCAGGAAGCCATCCGGGCGGTACCACTGTCCTTGCGGCAGGGCGCCTTCGCTCTCGGGGCCACGCCATGGCAGGTCGCCCGGCACCATGTCCTGCCGGCCGCGATGCCAGGGATCTTGACCGGGACGATCCTGGCCCTCTCCCGGGCCGTCGGCGAAACGGCTCCGCTCCTCGTCGCCGGGGCGACGGGCTACGCCAACTTCAACCCGAGCGGGATCTTCGATGGATACACGGTCCTGCCGATCCAGATCTTCAACTGGACCGGGCGGCCCCAGGACGAGTTTCGCGAGATCGCGGCGGCGGGGATCATCGTCCTGATGATCGTTCTCCTCTCGATGAATTCGGTGGCCATCTTTCTCAGGTATCGATTCAGCAAGCGGATGAGGTGGTAGATGACGAGCGCGACGACACAGATCCCGGCCCTCGACCTCTCGACGCCACGGCCCGAGGACGACGCCGAGCGCCCATCAACGGGTTCACTCGTCTCGATCAGGGATCTGGACGTGTTCTACGGCACATTCCAAGCCGTCGAAAAGGTCTCCTTCGAGGTCCCACAGCACCGCATCACCGCCCTGATCGGGCCATCGGGATGCGGTAAGAGCACGGTGCTGCGCTGCATCAACCGCATGAACGACCTCGTCGCCGGAGCGAGGGTCGAGGGGACCATCAAGTATCACGGGGTGGATATCTACTCGCCCCGGGTCGATCCGGTCGAGGTCCGGCGCCGGATCGGGATGGTGTTCCAGAAGCCGAATCCGTTCCCGAAGAGTATCTTCGACAACGTCGCATGGGGAGCCAAGATTAATGGGTTCAAGGGCAACATCCACGAGCTGGTCGAGAAGACCCTGCGCCAGGCCGCCCTCTGGGACGAGGTCAAGGACAAGCTGAAGGACAGCGGACTGGCCCTCTCCGGCGGCCAGCAACAGCGCCTCTGCATCGCCCGCACGCTGGCGATCAACCCGGACATCATCCTGATGGACGAGCCGGCCAGCGCTCTCGATCCCATCTCGACCCTGAAGATCGAGGACCTGATGCGGGAGCTCGCCCGTCAATACACGATTGTGATCGTGACCCACAACATGCAGCAGGCGGCCCGCGTCTCCGACCAGACCGTGTTCTTCTCCCTCAGCGAGCAGCGGCGGGGCATCCTCGTCGAGGCCAGCCCCACCCGGGAACTCTTCACCAACCCCCGCGACAAGCGAACCGAGGACTACATCACCGGCCGGTTCGGGTAATCGCCTCGCGTCCGGTGCCCGCGCTCGAGGCCGTGAACCACGCGGATAGCGACGGACCCCGGATGGCCCCCTCGACCGGGGTCCGACCACCAGGAGGAATGACCATGACGCGCTTCGTCTACATCAGCCAACTCCGGGAGCTGCGCGACGACGTCGTGGCGATGGCCAGCATGGTCGACAAGGCCATCTCCCGATCGGTCCAGGCCCTGCGCCAGCAGGACGTCAATCTCGCGCGCGAAGTGATCGCCGCTGACCACGCGATCAACGATCATCGCTGGCGAACCGAGGAACGGGCCCTGCTGGTCATCGCGACCCAGGCCCCGATGGCCAGCGACCTCCGCGTCATCGCGGCGGTGATCAGCATCGTCACCGATCTGGAGCGGATGGCCGACCACGCCGCCGGCATCGCCAAGATCGTGATCGAGACATCGAACGAACCCCTCCTCAAACCGCTGGTCGACATCCCCCGGATGGCCGACCTGGCGCGCCAGATGCTGGCCGACGGCATCTCGGCCTTCATCGAGGGGGACGAGGCAAGCGCCCGCGAAGTCGTCAAGAAGGACGACGAGGTCGATAGCCTGTACGACCAGATCTTCCGCGAACTCTTGACCTACATGATGGCCGATACCTCGACCATCAACCGGGCCACCCGGCTCCTCTGGGCGGCCCACAACGTCGAGCGGATCGCGGATCGGACGACCAACATCTGCGAGCGGGTCATCTTCGCCGTCACTGGCAACCTGGCCGAGATCGCCGTCACCACCGACTGACGGGTGCGACCGGGGAGCGTTCCGCGAGGCGTCCCCGACCGACGTCAGCTTTGGGCCAGGATCGCCACGGCAGCGAGGGCGTAGGCCCGGGTCGCGGCGAGGACCTCATCGACCCCGACCCACTCGTCCGGGACGTGGGCCAGCTTCGGATCACCCGGGCCATAGATGATCGTCGGCATCCCGGCGGCCGCGAAGAAGCGCCCGTCCGAGGCCATGCTGAAGCCGGTCAAGTCCCCGTCGAGGCCGAGGTGGGCATTGGCGGCCAGCATGCTCCGCACGAGTGTCGAATCCGGGTCGGCCATCGTCGCGGCCCGGGCCTCGTGCGGGTTCTCGACGGTGACCGAGAGGCCCGGGATGCCGGCGATGGCCGCCCGCGCGATCTCCGCGATCTCGGACCCGGTGGAGATGGGATCCTCGCCGGGCACCAGGCGCCGGTCGATCAGGAACGAACACCGGTCGGCGACGACGTTGGATTTCACCCCGCCGTCGATCATGTTGATCGAGGCCGACGAGGGATGGAAATACTGATGGGTGCGTTCCGCCAACCGTGGCCAGAGCCGCTCCTGGAGAGCGGTGATGATCCGGGCCGCGCCCTCGATCGCATTGGCGCCCTCCCACGGAAGCGCCCCGTGGGCCGCCCGGCCGTAGACGGTGACGACCTGCCCGGCCGAGCCCTTCTCGCCGACGCAGACGCGATTCATGGTCTGCTCGCCGACGATCACCATATCGGCCCGGATCAAGCCATCGGCGACGATGAAGGCGGCACCCTGCACCCCGCCGACCTCCTCGTCTGCCACCTCATTGACGATCAGGCGACCCCGAGGCACGATCCCTGAGCGGGCCAGTGCCACGCCGGCCATCACCTGCGCGGTCACGCTGGCCTTGTCATCCCCGGCCCCCCGGCCGTAGACGCGGCCGTCGGCCAGGTCGGCCGCGAACGGCGGGTGGGTCCAGGCCGAGACCTCGCCGGTCGGGACGACATCGACGTGGGCGTTGAAGCACAGGGTCGGCCCGTCGCCCTCACCGAAGGAGGCGATCAGGTTCGGCATGAGCGGGTCGCGCTCGACCGTCTCGCAGGCGAACCCGGCCCCGGCCAGGACGCGCTGGCAGACGGCGATCGCCTCGCGTACATCGCCCGGTGGATTGATGGACGGAATCCGGACCAACTCCCGCAGGAAAGCGATCGTCTCGTCGGGGTCGATCGCGGCGAGGACCCGCTCCGCGAGGTCGGCCGGGATGGTCGGGGCGTCTGCTCGTGTCGTCACCGTGGGACCTCCGGGTCATCGAATCGGTCTCCCCGGCCGCTCGTCGCCGGGGGGACCACCGTTGCCCGTCTGGGGAGACACCCCGGGGCGCGAGGCAGTATAGGGCGACCGTCGGGACCACGGGCCGGCGTTCAGACGGCCCCTACCCCGTGAGGGCCGGTGATTGCCGTCAAGATCGACGGCCGTGGACCGAAACGCCCGGCCCGGCTACGATCCGCGGGGCGCGAGCCGCGCCGCCGCGAACGGGACGGGAGAACGACCAGATGGGTGATCCGGCGATCCAGGCCACCAGTGAGGCGGCGCTCGCCCGCTTCCACGCCGCGCGGGCCTTCGTCTTCGACATGGACGGCGTCCTCTACCGGGGCAATGACCCCCTGCCCGGCTTCGGCTCGCTGCTCGACATCCTGGCGACCACGGGCCGGTCGGCGATGCTGGCGACCAACAACTCGATGGCCACCCCCGAGAGCTACACCGCGAAGCTGGCCGGGATGGGCGTCGACGTGCCGCCGGAGAAGATCCTGACCAGCGGCACCGCGATGGCCGACTACCTCCGGGAGACGTTGCCGGAGGGAAGCGGTATCTTCCTGATCGGGATGCCGGCCCTCGGGGAGCAGATCTTCCGGCTGACGACGCTGCGACCGGTCGCCCCGGACGAGGAGGTCCCGGCGGCGGTGGTCGTCGGCCTCGACCTCGACTTCACCTATGCCAAGCTGCACCGGGCGATGGTCGCCATCCGGGCCGGGGCCCGGTTCGTGGCCACCAACGCCGACGCGACCCTCCCGACCTCGGGCGGGATGCAGCCGGGGGCGGGCAGCGTGCTGGCCGGCATCATCACCGCCACCGGCCAGCGCCCGGTGGTGATCGGGAAGCCAGAACCCCGCACCCTGCTCCAGGCCGCCGAGACCATGGGCGCGATGCCGTCGGAGACGGTGATGGTCGGTGACCGGCTCGATACCGACATCGTGGCCGGCCAGCGGGCGGGCATGCTCACCGCGCTGGTCCTCACGGGCGTCTCGTCCCGGGCCGACATCGTCACCGAGGGCATCGTCCCGGACCTGGTCTTCGACGACCTGCCCGCCCTGGAGCGATCCCTGCTCGCCGGGCCAAACGGGTAGGGCGTTCGGCGACGGGTTCCCGACCGGCCGTAGGTCGTTCCGCCTCCCCCGTCCCGATCTCGCGCGACTGGACCCCAGGGGCCTCTCGGGACGTGCCCCGGACGCTACCTGACTGGTCGAATGGCGCCAGGAGCGCATTCGGCGTGTTGCTTACCAATCCGTCAGGTCGGATGCCCGGGAACCTACGAGGCCGATCCGTCGTCGAAGCAGATGCCCACGCCGTCGTAGTACCCGCGCAGGAACCAATAGGCCCGGAGCGAGCCCGGACCGTGGACGGAGGGGTCATCGACCGAGGTCCCCTCGGGGTCCCCGACCAACTCGGCCAGGACGATGACCGCCGATTCCGCGTCACCGTAGTCGGTCAGCCCGGCATCATCGGCGAAGCTGGTCCAAACTCCCGCGACGCAGTCCGCCTGAAGCTCGGTCTCCAGGCTGGTGTAGCCCCCAAGGCACTGCTGGATCTCGCAGTCCGGGATATCGAGCACGTTTTGGAGGTGATGTCCCCACTCGTGGGCGATGACGAAACCAAGGGCGAACTCGCCGTATGGAGTGACCAAGTCCTCCATGAATGGCAGGTCCATGTAGATGGTGGAATCGGCCGGGCAGTAATGCGGACCGATCTCCATGGGTTCGATGGCGTTCCCGCAGCCGGTCTGGATCGTGTCATCGTAAAAGACCACCTCGGGGCTCTCGTATTCGATGTCGAGTTGCTCGAAGGTGGCCGTCCAAAACTCGTCGATCGAGGAGGACGCGGTCTCCATCAGTCCTTGGATATCGTCGCTGGAGTCGCTACCATCGTCGTCGCTCTCGCCCGTCGGCTCGTGGTCTCCGTCGTCCTGACCTGCCTCGATCTGGAACAATTCAAGCGTGCCAAGCACATCGGCGACCAATTCGGCCTCATCCTCATACGCCGCCGCGCCGGCCAGGTGGGTGATCTCCAGGGCCGCCTCGCCGGGGATCAAAGTGCGGCATTCGAGGTACATCGTTCCGGGGAGTTCCTCGTCATCCTCGCCGGACATGGTGAAGTCATAGACGCCAAAAGCGCGGTCGTCCTCGGACCCAAGATCGTCCTCGCGCGGCTCGACAGACAGCACGTTGGTCTCATCCTCAAAGCTGGAGACCGAGTCGTCGAGACAGGCCTCCGGATCCCCATCAAAATCCCGCTGGCCCTCGAACCAGAGCGAACTGAACTCCGTGTCGATCTTGAGGAGATCGAAGTCGTCCTCGGATTCTTCACGGTCGACCGTCCAGGCCCCGTCCCAGGCGATGGTGTAGCCATAGGTCGGGCTCTCGTACGTGTTCGCCTCGACCCCCTGCGCCGCGACACCGATGGCCCCCGACGGGGCGAGCAGCGACAGCCCCAACAAGGCCCCGGTCACCGTTCGACAGCGACGTCCCGGCCGGTGCGTCCACCTCATGTCACGCTCCCCAATTCGTCCTACTCCGGACACCTCGATCTCATGCGAGATCGGCCGAACACGTCGCGCCCCGCGTTGGGGCATGTTGGGACCCATGTCCCGAGTCTACGGCATGGTCGGCGAGAGGCAATGCGTCGTTCTACTGATTTATGTGAAATTGCACCATTCGGTGTTTCCGTGGAGTGAGACGGTATCGTATCGGACCGGCCCCCGGTCCGCTGGGACACTGGTCCGGCGACGCTATCACCATCTCACGTCGCGGCGAGAGGGGACCGGCTGGCGAGTCGTGCGGCCCTCCGGCTCATCTCCTCCCAGATCACCGCGGGTCGGGTGACGAAGATGACGGCGAGGTCCCCCGGCCCGGCGTGGTCGACCGTCGCGTGGGCCGCCTCGACCTCGTCGAGGACCACTCGGACCTCGTGCGGTGGCAGACCGGCCGCCAAGACCGCCTCGCGCAGCAGGTGGGCCGATTCTCCCCGGGGACGACCGCGCGTGTTGGCGGCCTCCCGGATCACGATCCCATCGAAGATGCCGCCGGCCACGCGACCCAGCGCGGTCGTGTCCTCGTTCGACCGGTCGCCGGGGATGGCCAGCATCGCCACGGAGCGGGGAGCGGGGAAGCGGCGGACGAAGTCGCCGACGGCCTCCAGGGCCGCGACGTTGTGGGCATAGTCGATCAGGACGTGGCGACCCTCGACATCGAGCAGGTTGAATCGCCCCGGCGTGGAGTCGAATCCCGCCCCAAAGCGGGAGAGGCCCTCCCGGATGGTCGCGACCGGGATGCCCAGGGCCCAGGCCGCGCCGACGGCGGCCAGGGCGTTCATCGCGTTGACCCTGAGCAGTCCACCGAAGGTCGCCGGGATCGCCGAGGCGAGCATCAGCTCATCCTCGTGCTCCGCCCGGACCAGGCAGAGCATGTCGCCCCGCGGCGTCTCCCGGAGGAGGGCCGCCCGGCCGCCGGAGCGGAGATGACCACGGAGGGTGCCATTCCCGGCGTCCGCCCCGAAGTAGACGACCTCGCCCCGGGCGTACCGCACCATCCCGGCGACGAGCGGGTCATCGACGTTCAACACGCTCGCTCCGGTCGACAGCGTCGCCGCCGGGACGACCTCCTTGACGCGGGCGAGATCCTCGAGGGTCTCGACCCCGCCGAGGCCGAGGTGGTCGGCGGAGACGTTGGTCACGATCGCCACGTCGCAGCGGTCGAAGCCGAGACCCTCCCGGAGGATGCCGCCCCGGGCGACTTCGAGGGCCGCGGCATCGACCCCGGGATGACGCAGAATCGCCCTGGCGCTGGCCGGTCCGGCGTTGTCACCCGCCATGAGCAGCCGGTCGTCGAGATAGGTGCCATCGGTGGTGGTCAGTCCAACGCGATGCCCGGCGGCGCGGAGCAGGTGGGCGACCATCCGGGTCGTGGTCGTCTTGCCGTTCGTTCCCGTCACCGCGACGATCGGGACCCGGCCCGACGACCCGGACGGGAAGAGCGCCTCCACCACCGCCCGCGCGACGGGCCGGGGCTCCCCCTCCGAGGGGTGGGTGTGCATGCGGAAACCGGGCGCGGCGTTGACCTCGACCACCGCCCCGCCGTCGTCCGCGATCGGTCGAGTGATATCGGTGGTGACGATGTCCACCCCGGCCACGTCGAGGCCGACCACCTGGGCGGCGTCGCGGGCGAAAGCGACATTGTCGGGATGAATCGCGTCCGTGCGGTCGATCGCGGTACCGCCGGTGCTAAGGTTTGCCGTCCGGGCCAGGCCAACCCGTTGGCCCCGCCCCGGCACGTCGTCCCAGCTCAGTCCCTGCCTGGTCAGATACCCGGTCGCTCCCTCCCCCGTCTGGATGCGGGTCAGCGGCCGGCCATGCCCCTCCCCCCGCCGGGGGTCGGCGTTGGCCCTCTCGACCAACTCCCGGACGGTCTGGACTCCGTCGCCGGTGACGTGCGCCGGGACGCGCTCCGCGACGGCGACCACCTTCCCGCCGACCACCAGGGCGCGAAAGTCGCTGCCGACCACCTGACGCTGGACGACGACCTTTCCGCCCTTACTCGCCGCCAGGGCGACGGCGAAGGCAACACGGACCGCCCCCGCGTCAGCCACGTCGAGCGAGACACCCCGTCCGTGATTACCATCGATCGGCTTGACGACGACGGGGTAGCCGAGTTCACCGGCGGCCTCGACGGCCGCCACGTCATCGACCACGACGACCTCGGCCGGGGTGGGTACCCCGGCGTCGCGCAGTAGGCGATTGGTCAGGCCCTTGTCCGCCGCGACATAGGCGGCAACGAGCCCGGTCCCAGCGGTGACGGTTGCCCAGATCCGTCGCTGGCGGGCGCCCTGGCCCAGGATGACGAAGCCGAGGGCGGGATCCGGTCGGGAGACCGGGATCCGGCGACGCTCAGCCTCGGCCACGATCGCCCCGGTCGAGGGCCCGAAGCCGACCGTCTCCGCGACCGGACCGACTTCGGTCAACAACGATGCGACCCGAACCGGGTCGGGCTCGGTCTCCGCGGCCAGGAGTTCGACCAGATCGACCGCGACCCGACCGGCCGCCAACCCGACGTCCTCGTGCCGGTACTGGTACACCACGTGATAGACCCCGGTCTCGCCGGCGGCCCGCGTCTTCCCCCGCGCCACCTGGTTCCCGGCCAGGATCTGGAGTTCCAGGGCGACGTGCTCGACGACGTGCCCGAGCCACGTGCCCGTCTCCAAGCGGCGCAGGAAGCCTCCGGGCCGCCCGAACGAGCAGCCGTGCGAGGCGAGCGTCGGCACTGCCGCGACGAGACGGGCGTTAAAATTGGGGATGACGTTACTCGGGTGATGCTCGAACTCGCCCAGGTCGAGCAGGAGGTCGATCACCGGAACGCGTGCCCACGTGCTCGGCCCCCGGTACACCCGCGTCTGCCGAATTTCCACCCCACCACTCCCCAGCGTTTGCCATCGATCACATGAGTCGTGTGCAGGGCATGCGGGATGCCATGACGGCGAATATCGGTCCCAGGACACACACCCGGGTCGCGGGGGCAAACGGTTCTGCCGCGAGCGACGTCAAGCGCTGTCCCGCCCGTGCACGTATACTGGCCGCCCACCGCCTCCGCACGTCCGATACGTGTGAACAGGAAAGACAGTCGCGCGTATGACCTCGTAGCGGATCGAATGCCACGTATGTCTTGATTTCACAGGTCCGCGGGCTAATTGCTCGACCGTGACAGCGGGTCCGAAGCACACGATGAGTGACACGTCAGACGAGCGCGTCACCATCGTCGAGGCACAGGTCGCCTCGTGTTCGATGTGCGGCAGATCGGATTCTTTCGGAGTCCATCATGATAAGCTAATGTATCGTTCGATACCATCTCACCATGACCACCGAAGACAGACAATCCCTGGCACGGAAGATCGGTTTGACATTGCCGGACCTCCGTACCGTCATTACTGGCGTCCGCATACGGTGTGCCTGGCGGCTCCGGCCGATAGGATAGAAGCGGGTACGGTAGTGGACACCTTGATCGCACGAGCCCGTACGCGCGGGGAGGCACAACGGATGCGGACGATCAACGTACGGCATTTCCGCGCGGCAGTCGTGCTGTGTGTGCTGACAGGGGCCTCCGTCACGACACTACGGGCCGCCCAACCCGCCACACCGGGGAGTGCGACTCCCGTGGCGACGGTGGCCGTGGTCCGTCACGTCTTCATCTCCGATGAGCCCGAATCCGCCCCCGGCGAAACCCTCGCCCTGGTGGAGTACACCATCGCGGCGGGCGCCGTCCTGCCGGTCCACACCCATCCCGGCGTGCAGATGGCGACCGTCGAATCGGGAACCCTCACCTATCACGTGATCGAGCGCGGAAGTGTCACGATAAGCCGTGCGGACGGGACCGACGAGATCGTGGGACCGGGCGAGACGGCCATCTTCGAGGTTGGCGATTCCTGGGTCGAGCCCGAAGGGATGGTCCACTACGCCGAGAACCTCACCACCGAGCCGATCGTGCTGATGTCGACCTCGCTGCTTGCCGAGGACGAGCCGCCCACCGAGCTCGTCGAGACAACCCCAACGAGTTGACGGCGATTCACCCGGCTAAGCGAGCGGGTATGTGTGCTCCCGTCAATGTGTCCGTCTCTCAAACCTGCCAACGAAGGCAGCCCGGACATAGATGTCAGCGAAGGGCTCATGGCGATCTTGCGGAGGCCGTGCGTACGTGCCAATCAGAGGCACTGAACGAGCGATACGAACGCCCAGGTTTACATTTCGCGGTGGCCATCGTGATAAAGAGAACGGCCGTGGCGATGACGCCACGGCCGTACAGTTTACCCTGCTCCCGGGGCATCTATTCATGCTCTGGCGGAAGCGACGGGCTTCGCTCTCACGCACGCACCACAGCGACGGGGTTCGTCCTAGGTGGACTCCCACCTTTGCGCAGGACGGTGGGCGCGTCCGGACGTGCGCCGTACTCACGTAATCGCCCGCGGCGACTGTCGGGCGACGAGCGGGCCACCATCCGTGCCCTGGCTGGTACCAGAGCGCTGCGATCCCTCGCTGCCGAGTTTAGCGTCAGCCACGTGACTGTCCGAGCGGTCGTTCAATCTGAGAAGAATCTTTATCTTTAATGAGTATAAGATCCTAACCCATGCCCCTCATCTGGTTGGGGGGATAAGAAATAGGGACAGGTGCGACGGCCGCAACCGTACCGATTTGACATGACTCGTATCAACTTCGCAATGCCGAACTCGGTCGGGGGAGCCGCTTGACGTGCATGGTTGCAGTGTTCCCGGCGTGTTCACGCTGACAAAAACGGCTAGAACGTTAGCCTTTCGAACCGGCGCGTGTCAATCATCCCACCTGGCAAGGCAGGCTAGAGATGAGGGCATCTCGGGCCACTCCCCGCCGAAATAGCGGCGCGAACGACCCCTCAGCGATGAGCGATTACGCTCAGGCGCCAGAGCACGTATGCATCGATATGTGCGAAAGTCTTACCGACTGGCGAGTTCCGCGACAACCGGCGCGAATGCTTCCATGTGCTCACCGAACATCACGAAGTACGAGAGGTCAATATGCTCGCGGTACGATTGGAGTTTTTCGGCAATCAGCTCAGGGGTACCCATGTCAACGTTGGGCGAATCCAGCCAGTCTTCAGCAGGGGGCGCTCCCATTTCACGCTTCGCTGATCGATCCCGGCTTGCCGATCGTCAGTGGCGATAATCGCCTGAACGAGGATATTGAGTTCCAGTTCAGGAAATTGACCCCGGCCGCTTTGCGGCCGGGGTCGACCTTCTTGGCAACGGCCGCCATCTTGCCCTCATCCTTTCTGAAGCGACCACCGCCTGGAAGCATCGTCGGGAAAAGGCTAATGATATCGGCCTCCCGTGCGGCGAGGGAGAGCGTGCGCGGCCCACCACCGACGACGAGAATCGGGGATGTGGGCGCTGGATCGGCTCGGTCTGTCCCTCGAGATCCGTGATCGTGCAATCATGGCCGGCGAAGGTAACCGGCCCCTCAGCAGTGAGCTCCTTGATGACATGCAGGCTATCTTCGAGACCTCCGACGCGCGTCCCGGGTAGATCGAAGGGGATGCCGGTTCACTCGTGATCCGGCAGAAACGAGCCGCCGACGCCGAGCCCGAGTTCGAATCGCCCATCCTAGAGCACGTGAAAGCTTGCCGCGTCCATCGCGACCACGGCCGGGTGGCGGAGCTCGTTCTGCAGCGCAAAGGTGCCGACCCAGAGGGTCGTGGTAGCTGCGGCGACCACCGCGAGGGTCGGACCGATGGGGTTCGGCTCGGCCGAGCAAGCCGTCTAGCTGTCACTCGACCGGCAGCTGACCGTCACCCGGCAGATCAACGACCTCATGGACCGGGCCAGCGGCGAGAACGACCACTCCACCCGCAACGCGCTGGCATGGTTTGTCGAGGA
>JBBJOE010000284.1:0-4284 GCA_037721765.1 Thermomicrobiales bacterium | reverse complement strand
GTCGAAGTCCCCGGCCGAGACGCCCCCCGCGGTGACGATCAGGTCCGCCCCCCCGGCGGCGGCCAGCCGCCCCAGCAGGTCAGCCCGGTCGTCCCGGGCGATCCCCAGCCCGAGCGGTTCGCCCCCCGCCTCCCGGACCATCGCCGCCAGCATCGGCCCGTTGGCATCGTGGACCTGCGCCGGTCCGAGCGGGTCCCCCGGGCCCCGCAACTCGTCGCCGGTGGCAAGCACGGCGACGACCGGTCGCCGGTGGACCGGCACCTCCCCGAGGCCCAGCGCGGCCAGCAAACCGATGTGGGCCGAGGTCAGGGTCGTGCCCGCCGCGATGGCCAGGGCACCCCGGGCCAGGTCCTCCCCGGCCGGGCGGATATTCTGGCCCGCCACGACGGGACGGGTCAGGGAGATCTCCGGCTCGTCGGTCTCCCCGGATTGGCGGTCGCCGGTCAGGGCAACGTCCTCGAACCGCACCACCAGATCGGCCCCGGCCGGGACCGGGGCGCCGGTCATGATCCGGACGGCGGTGCCCCGCGCGACGGCGGACGTGGGCTGGTGGCCCGCCGCGACCCCGGCCACGACGCGGAACCGGGTCTGCCCCCCGGCGACGTCGGCGGCGCGGAGGGCATAGCCATCCATCGCGGCGTTGGCGAACGGTGGCAGGTCGATCGGGGCGTGGATCGCGGCGGCCAGCGTCATCCCGGCCACGGCGGCGATCGGGGTGACGACGACGGGCAGGGGCCGCACGGCGGCGAGGATGTGTTCTCGCGCCGTATCGACCGTCAACTCGTGCTCACCGTCGCCGGCGTCATTCGCCCGGCCCAGGCCGTGTCTGTCAGTCCCGGTGACGTCGCCCGGGCCGTCATCTCGATCGATGGTCATACCGTCCCGGGCGCGCTCGTCGCGCACCGGCCATCCCCATGGTCCACGTTCCCGTCGCCCACGGCTCCGTCCCCAGTTCTCCAGCCGCACGATCCGCCGTCCATCGGCACGGTGCTGCCCATGATAGGGTGTCGGGCGAGTGGGGCTCGACCGCCCGGGGTCGGGGAAGCCATCCGAGGCATGAGGGCGACGCGAGGCCCAATCAGGGGAAGGATGCCCCCCTCCCGGACCCGGCCGGGCACGTCCCGGTTCCCGCCGGCCCGATCAGCCGGCGAGCAGGGTGAGGATCAGCAGCACCGACGCCAGCAGGCAGGCGGCCGTCCGCACCGTGTTCCACCGCGTCCAGCCAGGGACATAGCCGGCCCATCGGGCGGCCCCGGCGTCGCTCTCCGGGTCCACCGCCGCCAGGGCATCGTTGCGTGGCACATTGCGGACGACCGTCACGCCGATGCACCCGACCACGTAGAGACCGCCGCCGATGACGCGGAGGGTCGCGCCGGGCTCCCCCCACCCCACGAGCGACGCCACCACCAGGACCAGGCAGGCGACCGCCGTCCCGAAGAACGGGGCCATGAACCACGGGGTCAGCACGACCCGGTTGATGGACTGCATCGCGGCGATGCCCTGGGACGGCGGGAGCCGGGCCAGGGCCACCATCACGAACGACGAGAAGGCGAAGAACACGCCCCCCACCAGCGCGCATCCCAGCGCCGCCCCCAGTGTCAGGCCGGAGAGCACCGCATCGTTCATCGGCACGTGCCTCTCATGTCGCGTGACAGGCGCGGGCAAGCTCGTCAGCGGCGTCCTCGAATCGCGTCGGCGTGGTGATCCGCGGCGTCCGTCCCTCGCGTGGTCGGACCAGTCCCTCGTCGAAGGACCGCGTCATCCCGACAGAGAGACGGGCGAAGCTCTCGGAGGACCCGGCCCGCACGAGGGCCCCGGCCATATTGGCGTAGGAGACGTGGACCCGGGTTTCGACTGGCAGAGTATCGCTTGCCCGGCGTGTGGCGCTGACGACGACATGCCCACGTGGGACGAGGCCATGAGCCGCGGCGATCGCCTCGGCGAGAATGGTGTCTGGCCGCCTTCGCAAGGGATGACCGTCACGACGTGCGCATCGCGTTGACGATGCGTTCGACCTGCTTGACGTGCGGCCGTTCATGGGTAGCCAGCCACCGTGCATAGGACAGCACGGTCCGCTCGAGGACCTTTCCCGCTCCCGTCACGGTGGCAGCACGTGCCCAGCCTTCGGGCGGCAACGGTTCCAGGAGGGCCAAGAGATCGGCACGCTGTGTGGCAAAGGATCGCAACGAGGGTCCGAATTCGAGTTCGGGATAGTCCGTCTGTTTGATCCAGGTGGTGGGATTGACAGCCCGCAGCGTCGGCGTGTCCTCGGCGATCATCGCCGCGATGCAGTCGCCCCAGACGTCGGCACAGGCGCGGAGATGGGCGAGCACATCGTTTGCGGACCACTCATCGTGGTCGGGGGCGGTATGTAATTGAGCCGGTGCCAGACCGGCTGTCAGCGCGGCGATGCGCGGCGGCGTTTCCGCGAGCAGGGTCAAAATCCGCTCGATCGTGAGTGGTCTGCCGGGCTTGTGTTGTCAGCCTTTCGCACGGAACGGCAGGACTCCCGGCCGGGAGTCCGGGCACCGGGGATCGTATGGGATCAAGTCGCCGGCGGCGGTCTCCCGCCCGGTCCCCGCTCATCCGGCGGATCGGACAGCAGCCGCTCGACGATGACGACATCGCGCCAGGCGCCGTCGAGCCGGGCGTGGCGCTCGTACGTGCCGACCTCGCGGAAGCCGGCCGAGCGGAGCAGCGCCCGGCTGGCCCCGTTCTCGACGAAGACCCGGGAGACCAGCTTGTGGAACCCGGCCGCCGTGGCCGCCTCGACCAGCGCCGCCATCGCCAGCCGCCCGGCGCCATGGCCCCGGCTCCCCCGCTCGACATAGACGCTGAACTCGGCGATCCCCGCGTAGCACGCCCGCGGCCGGTACTCCGAGGTCGCCGCGAACGCCACGACCTCTCCCGGCGAGCCGGATGCGGCCACATGGACCGATTGGCGCCGCGCGTCCCCGTCCGCCGGTGATGGGGGGGCATCCCTGGCACTCGGAGGCTCGGGCGCATCCACGCCATCGTCGCCCGCATCACCACCATCGCCCGGGATGTCCGGCGGTCTCCCCGTCTGGCCGGGCTTGCCCGGACCGACCGGGGCCGATCCCGCCGCTCCATCCTGGCTCGCGGGCGTGCCCGCCTCGCCCGCATTCCCCGGGTCCACCGCCGCCGGGCCGGCCTCGTCGTGCCCGTCCCGGCCGGACTGGGCCGGGCCCACTCGCTCGACCACCACGACCGGGTACGGCCCCCCGAACCATCCCAGGATGTCGTCGGCGGTCCGGGGCCGGGTCTCGAAGGTGGCGACGCGGTCCTCGATACCCTGGGTGTAGATCGCGGCGATGGCGGCCGCGTCCCCGACCGTTGCGGCCCGCGCCCGAAGCGTCTCCGTCCCCACCGGCGCACCCCCGATCACCTCGCGACGGTCCTCGCGGTGATTCACCCCCGAACCCCGTCCCGTCGAGGCACCCGGCGACCACCGCCGGGTCGCCCTCACCGTCTCCACCCCGGGACCCCGAGCATCGCCACGGCCGCCAGCGCGCTCGCCGCCGCCAGCGCCCAGAAGACGGGAGGATAGCCACCCCACCAGCCGTAGGCAAGTCCGGCCCCGACCGGCGCGATCGCCCGCGCCCCGGAGACCACCAGCGCCATCGCCCCGTTGATCGCGCCGTAGTGGGCCCGGCCGTAGAGGTCGGCCACCAATCCCGCCCGGTTCAGGGTCAGGGCGCCTCGCCCGGCCCCGAGCAGCACCACCGCGACGATCGTCCCCGCCGGTTCTCTCCAGAGGAGCAACACCACCAGCGACGCGGCCTGCAGGCCGAAGACCACGGCCGTGACGGAGACCCGGGACCAGCGGTCCCCGAGCAGCGAGACCACCACCCGGGATCCGACTTGGGTCGCCCCGATCAGCCCCGTGGCCGTGGCCGCGAATCCCGCCCCGGACCCCCCCTCGACCAGGAACGGGATCAGGTGCACCCCGGCCGCGATCGATGTCAGCGTCCCCAGCCAAAACGCGGCCGACAGCCACCAGAAGGCGCCCGCGTGCAGGGCATCGCGGAGACTGGTGCCGGCGGTCCCGGCGACGGTGGACGCCTCGCCCGGGGTATCTCCCGCGCCGCCGGGCATGGTCCCCGGCGACTCAGCCACGACACCGGCCACCGGGTCATCCACGGCCACCCCTACCCAGGGCGCCCCGTCTCTGGGTGGGTCGGGGCGCCTCTCGACGACCGGGACACCTGCCGGGACACCTGCCGGGACACCTGCCGGGACACCTGCCGGGACACCTGCCGGGAC
>JBBJOE010000283.1:0-4312 GCA_037721765.1 Thermomicrobiales bacterium | reverse complement strand
CGGTCGGATGCCTCGGAGCCTTCCGGCAGCGGGAGGAATTCGATCCAGTCACAGTTGTAGCCGAATTGCTGGGCCTGGGCGTCGGCCGTCTGGTTCTCGGGGTCGAACTCCGGCGCGTCGGCCGTGATCGGGTCGCCCCAGCGGAGGAACGGCGCCGCCGTGTAGCCCGTCGCGACGGCGATCTCGTCGGCCGAGTTCCCCTCGATTGGTTCGAAGTCAAGGGCTGGGCTCGGTACGGGCGTCCCTTCCGGCGTGGCCTGGGCACTGGCCTCACGAACGCCCGACGCGGTCAGCACCAGGGCGGTCGATGCGGCCACGCCGGAGACGAGACCACGGCGGTTGATCCGGCGGGCCAGGACATCGGCGAAGGTCTCACCGGTGCCGGCCTCGGAGTAGACGGCGTCGGGATCGCCCTCGTAGGGGATATCGACGATCTTGGGACTCAGGGTCTGGGCCATGGTACGAGTCTCCTCTCTGGGTGACGACGGTCACGCGAGACCAGCGGCTTCGCGGCCACTCGTGACCTAGCGTACGTTCAACCCATGGGCCCAATGGTGAACCCCGGGCTAAGTCGGGATTATACGAATATTAACGTGAGAGCGGATGCAACGGTGCCGCGCGCGGCGTCACCTCGGGTGGGGCAGGGCCATGCGACCCGGGAACAATGGGCGCATGCCGCTAGGCCACGCCGACGGGCGGACATCGCGGGCCTGCCCGGACTCACCCAGGCGCGTCCTGACCATCGACGAAGGGGCGATCAGGTTCCCGAGGCGGGCGGAGAGGTGGTCCGGCGCGTCGTGATCGCCCACCGCTCCTCAACGGTAGACCGTTGCTCGTCGGTGAGGCCGACGACACCGGTCAGGTTGGCCCCGGCCATCGTGGCCACGGCCGCGATCTTCGCGCCTGTCAAATTGGCATCTTCGAGGTTGGCGTCCCGCAGGTCGGCACCGGTCAGGTCGGCATCGCGCAGATCCGCGCCGCGGAGATCGGCACCTCGCAGGTTGGCGCCGGTGAAGTCGACCCCGACCAGGCGGGCGTTCGGCATGGTGGCGCGTTCGAGTTTCGCCCCGGCCAGACTGGCCCCCTCCATGTCGTGGCGAGTCAGGTTGGCATCGTGCAGGTCGGCGCCCCGCATCATTGCGCCGCGGGACGTGCCTTCCTCCAAGGTGCTGTTGGAGAGGTCGGCGTCGTCGAGGTCGGTGCCCGTGAAGTTAATGTGGGCCAGGTCGCTGTCCGCCATCTTGGCCGGGTTCGTCTTGGGAGTGCGCGGGGTGTCGACCATGGATCGGGCTCCTTGGGATGGGAGACATGTCTGCGGCGGGAGGCCATTGACCCGAAGCGGTCTTTTCATCCGATGGTAGCACGAGATCGAGCCCGGACCGCCTGGCCGCCGCCGTCCGATTCTCCCGCCCCGGATCTCCCCCGGACCCGGAGCCGCTGCCCGATGACGGTACGGCCCGGGTTGACAGCTGGGAGCGCCGCGGGATAGCGTATCGGCATATCCGAGCCAGCTGGTCGGAATTGAGGGGAGAGACGTCTCGGCCGGGACCGGCTCTGCCCGTTGGACACCCCGTTGGATGGTGGTGCCCCGGCTCGTGGGGCGCCGAACGAGCAGGATGGAGGAACGCACCGATGGACGATCGCGATCATGCACGGCGGACGGACCGGGACCATATTCGCCCGGCCGCGACCGAGACGGTGACCGGGAACGGCGGGGACGAGACGACCGTCCTGACGGAAGGCGAAACGTTCCGCATCGATCGCCGCACGGCCTTGGCCGGCGCCCTCGGGGTGATGGCGGTCGGCATCGCCGGACGCCCCGGGGCGGCCTCGGCCCAGACCGCGACGGCCGAGGCCGACCCGGCCGCCGATCCGGAGGCGGACCCAGAGGTGGAATCGAGCCCGGCGGCCGACGAGGCGATCGATGGCACGCCGGTGGGCTCTGCCGGGACGCTGACGGTCTACTCGGGCCGGAGCGAGGAACTGGTCGGCCCCTTGGTGCCGCGCCTCGAAGCGGCGACCGGGGTGGACCTCGAGGTCCGCTACGGCAACACCGCCGAGCTGGCGGTCCAGATTCTCGATGAGGGCGACAACAGCCCGGCCGGGCTCTACGTCGCCCAGGATGCCGGGGCCCTCGGCCAGCTCGCCAACGAGGGGCGCCTCGCACCCCTGCCCGAGGACGTGTTGGACTTGGTCGACCCGCGCTTCCGATCGCCGGATGGGTTGTGGGTCGGGGTGTCGGGCCGGGCCCGGGTGGCGGCCTACAATACCGACCAGCTGGTCGAGGCGGACCTGCCCGCGTCGGTCCTGGACCTGACGGACGAGCGATGGCGCGGGCAGGTCGGCTGGGCGCCGGAGAACGGGTCGTTCCAGGCCTTCATCACCGCGCTGCGTGTCCTGCGGGGCCAGGATGTCGCCCGGGAGTGGCTCGAAGGGATGCGGGACAACGAGGTGGTGACCTTCGAGAACAACGGGTCGATCGTCCGGGCCGTGGCCAGCGGCGAGATCGCGATCGGACTGGTCAACCACTACTACCTCTACGAGATCGAGGCCGAGGAGGGCGACCTGCCCGTCGCCAACCACTTCTTCCCGGCCGGCGACCCGGGCTCGCTGGTCAATGTGGCCGGTGTCGGGATCATCGACGGGAGCGACCAGGCCGAGCAGGCCCTGGCGACGATCCGGGCCCTGCTGGCCGAACCGGCCCAGCGCTACTTCGCGGAGGAGACGTTCGAGTACCCCCTCGCCGCCGGGGTGGAGCCGGTCGAGGGCCTCACCCCATTGGCCGAGATCGACAGCCCGGAGCTGGACCTCTCCGACCTCGACGACCTGCAGGGGACGATCGACCTGCTGGTCGAGGTCGGGATCATCTAGGGGACAGAGGCAGGGGGAATCGCTACCCGGGACGATGTCGGTGAGGACGGACCGGGTCGTTGGGAACCGAAGGAGGACACGAGGTCCTCCCCTACAGGCTCGGGGGGACGTCATTTCGGTCCCCCCGGGCGACGGGGCCGATCTCGCCGGGTGATCCGTCCACTGGACGGACCCCGGGTCGCCCCGACCATGGAGGGCAGGGCCTGGTGTGCTCCCGACGCTGCCGACTAACATGCCGCGATGCGGGCGCCGATGACCGGTGGGGCCGATCCGACCCCACCGGTCGTCAGGAGCCACCGGCCCGGCACGGTGATCAGCGACCTGTCGCGGGGCGGTCCATCTGGGGGTTGGGTGGTGCCGACCGTGCGGTGATCGATCCGGTGCGGCAGACGACCGGATGGCGTTGCCGGGATGCGTGGTCCCGCGCCGTCGTGGGGGTCTGACGAGCGAACCGCGTCCGAGAAGGGAACGATCGGTGTCCACGGCGGTCCCGCGAGCCAGACAACCCAGGGTTCCGGACGGTCCCGCCAGTGGCATGCCTCCGGTGGTCGTGCCGTCGCGCCGCCGGCGGTTCGCGCCATCGGCCAGGCGGCGGCGGGCGCCGGTGGGCGTCTGGCTGCCCGCCCTGCTGGTGATGGCCGCGACGCTGGTGCCGCTGGTTTACCTCGGGGTGCGGGCGGCGGAGGCCGGGTCCGGATTCGGGGCGCTGGTGTTCCGGGCCCGGACGGTGCGGGTCCTTCTCAATACCGCCCTGCTGGCGGCCGGGGTCGGCTTCGGCAGTGCCCTCGTGGCGGTGCCGCTGGCCTGGCTGACGACGCGGACCGACCTGCCCGGGCGGCGGGTCTGGTCCGTCCTGGCGACCCTGCCGCTGGTGATTCCGTCCTACGTCGGCGCCCTGACGGTCGTCGCCGCACTCGGGCCACGGGGGTTCCTCCAGCAGACCCTCGCGCCTCTCGGGATCGAGCACGTGCCGGAGATCTACGGCTTCGGCGGGGCCTGCCTGACACTGGTCCTGTTCACCTATCCCTTCGTCTACATCGGCACCCGCGGCGCCCTGCTCGGCGTCGACCCCGCCATCGAGGAGGCGGCCCGCTCGCTCGGCGGCGGGCACTGGCGGACCTTCTTTCGCTGCACCCTGCCCCAGACGCGCCCGGCCCTGGTCGCGGGGGTGCTGTTGGCCGCCCTCTATGCCGTCAGCGACTTCGGGGTGGTGACGCTGCTCCGCTTCGACGCCTTCACCCGGGTCATCTACGTCCAGTACCGCTCCTCGTTCGACCGGTCCCAGGCGGCTGCCACCGCTCTCGTCCTGGTCGTGTTCGCGAGTGTGATCCTGGCGGCCGAGACGCGAGCCCGGGGCCGGGCCGCCTACCACCGGCTCGGCAGCGGGGCGGCGCGGCGGGCCCGGCCGGGCGCGCGCGGACCGTGGCGAGGGGCGGCGCCC
>JBBJOE010000282.1:0-4312 GCA_037721765.1 Thermomicrobiales bacterium | reverse complement strand
TGCTGCGCCTGGATCTTCGCCGCCAGTTCGGGCGAGGTGGCCTTGGTGAACTCGACGCCCGAGACCCACTCGGGGTTCTGGGCCACATAGTCGTCGATCATCGGCTGGGTGAGCTGGCTCTGCCCCGCCACGTCGATAATCGTCAGGCTGACGGGTTCCGCGGGGGGGGTGGCGGGCGGGGCGGCCGGCGTCGCCTGCCGCGCCGCGGCGGAACCGGCGGGGGCCGAGAGCATCGCGCCAAGGACCGGCGCGCTCAAGCCGAGCGCGGCACCCCGGCGGAGGGTCTCGCGGCGAGTTTGCTTGCCTCTCAGGCTTTCGGCCAGCGACCGATCGACGGCTTCCGCGTTTCGATCAGACATCGGTGTCCTCCTCGATAGGGAACTTCGGCTCGCCGGGCGGAGCCGCCCGGCGTGTGCTTCGATCGAGGGGCCACCGGCGCGGAACGACGGTGAGGATCGGGCCTCACCAGCCAGTTCCGGTCACCTTCGGGGCGCCCACGAGCGCTGCAGTGTAGCACCGGGCACTTTTCCTGTCTTAGGAGGAGTGCGGTCGGCATAGGCAATCACACCTCACGATGACCATGCCCCCTAGTATTACAGTTCCCTTTGGAGCGGAGCCGACGGTGTGGTGAGTGTCGGAGGAGCGGAATGGACGAGGTCCCTCGTGCGTGTGCGAGTGAGGTGACGATGGCGGATGCCGCGGCCCGGGCGGTCGATGGTGTGCTGGACCTGCTGCGCCGCCACATCCGGCGACCCGAGGCGGCCCGCCATGCCGCCGAGTACCTGCGCGGACTGCTCGCTGACGTGGAGCGCAAGAACGGCTGGCAACGGGCGGAGGCTGCCGGCGATGCCCACCCGCGTGGCAGGCAACGGGTGCTCGCCCGGTAGGCCTGGGACGCCGACGCGGTCCGGGACGCCCCGCGGACCGAACCCCTTCAGTATGACTACCGAGTGTTTCCGCCGTCCATCGCGCGGCGTGATCTGTCGTTCGCTGTGCAGGAACCGTGCCCGTTCCGGATCGACGTCCCGATATTGACAATCCCGCGGTCCTCATCAATGCTAGGCGCGACTCGACCCGCAAGACGATGTTCAAAAAGCACGCGTGCTCCGTGGGAGATTTCACGATGGCGATTGCACCTCCAGACACCTTTCGCCTTGCCCTTACCGGCGACAGCATCATCATGCGCCCGATCGCGCATTATCGGGACGAACCGACCCTCCGGTTGATGGAGCTCCTCCGGGAGGCGGACGTCGCGTTTACAAACCTCGAAATGCTTCCCAACGGGTTTCGAGGCTACCCTGCGGTAGAAAGCGGCGGCAGCCATCTGGCCGGGCCCGAACGCCTCTTGGACGATCTGCTCGCGATGGGGTTCGACCTGTTCGCCTTCGCCAACAACCACTCCCTCGATTACAGCATCGAAGGGCTGCTCGCGTCCATGGAGACGCTCGAGGAGCACGGGGCCGCCTACGCTGGCGTCGGACGCACGCTCGCCGAGGCGCGCATGCCGGTCTACCTGGACTCTCCCGTGGCGAGCGTGGCCCTGATCGCCGGCTCCGCGACGTTTCAGACCGGCCAGGAGGCGGGCGACCAGCGACCGGACATGCATGGCCGCCCGGGCCTCAATCCGCTACGGTTTGACACGATCTATCACGTCAGGCCTGACCAGCTCGCAACCCTCCGGGAGATTGCGGGACACCTGGGGCTCGAGGCGCAGCGCCTCGACAAGATCCAACTTGGCTTCGGGTTTCCTCCAGACGACCCGGAGAGCTTTCCCTTCCTCGATCACGATTTTCAGGAGGCCGAGCGGCCAAGCGTCACCACGACCCCGAAGGCCAAGGACCTTGAAGCGTTCGAGGCATGGACTCGAGAGGCGAACCTGCGCGCGGACTTCGTTGTGGTGAGTATCCATGCTCATGAGCAAGGTGAGCATAAGGAGGACCCTGCCGCGTTCTTGCGCGCGTTCGCTCACGACATGATCGACCACGGAGCGGACGTCGTCGTGGGTCATGGTCCGCACCTGCTGCGCGGGATGGAGTTCTACCGGGGAAAGCCGATCTTCTACAGCCTGGGCAATTTCATCGGTCAGAACGAACTCGTCCATAAGCTGCCGGCCGATAGCTACGACCGGTTCCGCGTGGAGCCGTCGAAGACACCGGGGGAGCTCTTTCGTATCCGCAACGCGGGGGACACGAAGAGCTTCGCGGCCGACAGCCGGTTCTGGGAGTCTATCGTCCCTATCTGTGTCTTTGCAGACGGTCGCCTGAAAGAGGTCGAATTGCACCCCGTGGTGCTGGGCCATGGAGAAGCGCCCTACCGGCGAGGCCGTCCGCGGCTCGCTCAGGGCGAGGCGGCAAACAACATCCTCGACCGGTTTGCCACCCTCTCGAAACCATTTGGCGCTATCATCACGCGTGACGGTGAGCGAGGAATTGCAACAGGGTAAGGCGGCCCGTTGGTCGTTTGGCACAATGGACATGGTATTCTTCCCTCTGCTGATCGCGCCCCATGGACAGCATCCGCGCGGATGCGTTGTATCCCGAGCGACTTGGTCGAGGTCGGAGGCGACCGTACCGAAAGCAGATTTAACCGTCAGTTGGCGAATCGAGGAGGATTTCGATGTCGACACCAACTAGGGAAAGCCAGGAACAGCCGCGGGTAGGTTTGACTCGTCGCCAGCTCTTGGGCACGGGATCGGGGATCGCGGCCGGTGCGCTGCTGGCGCCAGGCATGGCGACGGCGTCGGGATACGCTTCCCTCGCGTCACTCCAGGCAGGCGACTCGATCCCTGAGGGTGGAACGCTCCGGGTGGCGATCATTGGTGAGCCGCCGGTGCTGGCCGATTCTCAATTCACCACGGCCACGATCACCTCCAACATTGCCCAACAGATATTCGAGGGACTCTTCGCCCGCGATAGCACCTATTCGGCGCAACCCATGCTCGCCGAAAGCCATACGGTGAGCGAAGATGGATTGACCTACACATTTACCATTCGCCAGGGCATCTCGTTCCATAACGGCAAGCCGCTCACCGCGACCGATGTTGTGGCTTCACTGAACCGCTGGGGCACGCTCACCGGCCGCGGCCGGACGATCTTCGGGCGAATGAACGAGATCGTCGAGACCGACCCCGTGACGGTGACGATGACTTTCAACGAGCCAACCGGGGTACTCCTTGATTTCCTCGCGCTCATTGAAGCGTTCATCATGCCATCGGAGATCGCCGAGGCGGCCGGGGGAGAGGCGCTGACCGAAGAGCAATTGATCGGCACCGGGCCGTTCATGTTCCAGGAGCGGCAAATCGACCAGTACATCCGCTTCGTCCGGTACGACGGCTACGTGCCGCGCGAAGAGGAACCGGACGGCGCCGCGGGGCGCAAGGTGGCCTACCTCGACCAGATCGAGTTCGTCCCGGTCCCGGATGCGTCGGTGCGCGCGAATGGCCTCATCACCGGGGAGTATCAATTCTCCGACAGCGTGGAGCCGGACCAGTTCGACACGCTCGACGGGGATCCGAATGTGACCCCAATCATCGTCAAGCCCTACTACTGGCTCGCCACCCACTTCAACAAGCGGCAGGGGCTCTTCATGGATGAGCGCCTGCGGAAGGCTGTCTCGCTCGCGTTCTCACCAGACGAGGCCATGATCTCAGGGTTCGGCCGGGAAGACTTCTTCCGGCTCGATCCCGCCGTCGCGGCGCAGGAGTCGGCATGGTACACCGATGCCGGGATGGAAGCCTATCAAGCATTCGACCCCGAGCAGGCCAAGGCGTTGCTCGCCGAGGCCGGCTACGATGGGACTCCGATTCGCTGGCTCACCACCCGTGAGTACCCATACAACTTCAACGCGGCTTCGCTGATCGCACAGCGTCTGGAAGAGGTCGGGATGCCCGTGGAACTGGTGCTCTCCGACTGGGCGACGCTCATCCAGAACCGATCCGACCCGACGACCTACGAAGTATTCATGACTGGGCACTCGAGTTACTCCCATCCAGCAACGCAGCCATTCAACGATCCCGAGTGGCCGGGATTCTGGGAGAGCGAGGAGCGCGACCGTATCCTCGGTGAGATGATCGCCGAGATCGATCCTGAGGCCCAGCTGGAGCGCATTGTCGAGTACCAGGAGCTGATCTGGACCGAAATGCCGTTCGTGAAGTGCGGGGACTACTTCTTCCTCCGCGCCGCGACGGCCAACGTTCAGAACTATGTCAACTTCCCGGACTGGTTCTTTTGGAACGTTGGTCTCAGCGAATAACAATCGTCGGGGGCCGGCGGACGTTGGGGGGGCCGCCCCCCCACGCCGCCCCACAGCGGCC
>JBBJOE010000033.1:0-15558 GCA_037721765.1 Thermomicrobiales bacterium | reverse complement strand
GTCCAAACCAAGCTCGTCACTCTTTGCCCACGCTATCGTAGCGGACGCACCGATCTTGTAGTCGCAGCGACGTTGTCGGCCACCCGCATACATCACTCCCAGTCTTGGTCAGGATATTGGCATCTGAAGGGCATTGACAAACTCGGGGGGGGGCTTACTCTCGGAGAGTCGGCCTGACAATCAGACACACCGCGCCGGACGCCTTCCCGCGTCGTCACGAGGAGGTCCATCCATGTCCACGCGAGCCGTTGTTGATCGAGCCGAAGCCACTGTTCGGGCACGCATGGCCCGCATCATCATCGCGCTCGTATTCGCTGTCGGGCTCCTCGGTTTTGCCCCATCGGTCTCAGTCCAGACGGCAGAAGCCGCCGGCTGCTATCCCTGGATCTCAAGCTTCAGTGCGAATGCTGTGACGTTCGCGATCTACGGAACGGGTGCGGCGACATGCTCGTACTCCGCCCAGCGATCGTTACAGGCTTGTCTGCGAGTTGCCTGGCCCGGATTCTTCGACCAAGATTACAGATGTTCGCAATCCTCCCTCGCCTCATTCACCGGAAGTGGGTACAACTACTACGCTTCCGTGAGTGCATCGATCTGCAATCGAGAGGTGTGGCTCGAGTCCCGCCTAGACGGGACGGCCCGTTCGTGGCATGCCTACATGGGCCGTTGCCCATAACGGCAGAGGTAAGAAATCACAGGTGCACTAGCATGGAGCGACGATGTCCCATATCGCGGCGTTTGAGGGCGTGACCCACCGTTTCGGTCATCGGGTCGCCCTCGACGACCTGAGTCTCGCCTTCGGCACGGGAGTCTGCGGCCTACTCGGCCCCAACGGCGCTGGCAAGACCACCATGCTGCGCCTCCTCGCTACCATCTACGCCCCCCAGTCGGGCACCCTCCGCATCGGGGACCTCGACCTCGGCCGGGACCGGGACCGCCATCGGGCGGCCCGGTCCTCCGGCTATCTTCCGCAGAGCTTCACCTTCTACCCTGGCTTCACCGTCTCCGAGTTCGTCGAATACTTCGCCCTTCTCCGGAGAATGCGGAGGGCGGACGCGCGGCGCGCGATCACCGCGGCGCTCGCGGCCGTGGATCTCTCGGAGCGGGCGGATACCAAGCTCAAGACGCTCTCCGGAGGCATGCTGCGTCGGGCCGGGATCGCCCAGGCCATCGTCCATGACCCGGCGGTGCTGCTGCTCGACGAGCCGTCGGCCGGTCTGGACCCCGACCAGCGATGGGAGTTGCGAGAGCTCGTCGTGCGCCTGGCGGAGCGGCGGATGGTGCTGCTGAGTACCCACCTCACCGAGGACATCGAGGCGATCGGCGGCCGGGTCGTGGTGTTGCGGCAGGGCAGAGTCCGGTTCGACGGAACCGCTGCCGAGTTGGGGGCGCTGGGAACAAGCCATCCGACCGAGGAGAACGACCGGCGGACGGCCATCGAGCGGGGTTACGGGGTGATCCAAGCTCGACAAGCGGAACAGTCCAGCGTCGCCGCGTAGGGAACACGCGAGAGGGACACTCGGTGAGCGGATTCGGTCGCCTCGTCTGGCTGGCAAGCAAGCGGTGCGGTGGTCCACTCAGCATAGTGTTCCTCATCGCGTCGTCGGTGACCGCGTATGGTCAATTGTCTTCGTATCTTTCCGGCAGTTGGACGCCGCTCGTCTATGTCATCCGGGATGCCCTTCTCGTCTACCCGGCGGCCAGCGCGATCGGGTCTTGGCGTGCCGTGCAATCCGGCCGCACCGCGATCGATGAGTTGGGCCAACGATCGTCTCGATTCGGGCTCGGGACGAGCACCATCGATATCGCGTCCCTCCTGTGCACCGTCATCGTGGCCTGGCTGATCGCGTTACTCGGTCCCTCGGCGGTGATCCTGATGAGGGACCCATGGGGACCGATCCCCTGGGAAGTGATCCTGACGAGCAGCGCCGGGATAGGCGCGTTCGCGGTCTTCGGATTCACCGTCGGACGCTTCTCCGCGAGTGTGTTCATGGTCGTGCTCGTGGCGATGTTGGCATACGGGTTGATGGCCTTCGGCATTCTCTTCACCCGTGCAAATCCGGACCGCGAGCTCTTGTCGCCCTACTCGATCCCCACGTTGCTTCGCCCCTCGGCGATCGGTGAACCGCGCCTCTGGGCGGCGTTCGTCGCGGCCGGCTGGTTCAGCGCGGTCATCATCGCTTGCCTGATGGCGATTTGGTCGGTCCGGCGTGGCGGTTGGCCGGGCACCTCAGCAGCGATCCTCGCCGTCGTGCTCATCGCCGCATCGGGCACGTTCACGTCCCGCATCGGTGCCGGTGTCGCCGACCAGCCGATCCAGCCGATCCCTGTGTCGCCACGGTGCCAGACCGGCACCGCGGTGGTGATCTGCATCCACCCGTCATCCGAGGCTGATCTCACCATGGTGTTCGACGACCTCAACGCCATGCTGACCCCGCTGGTGGGCATCACTCCGGCGCCATTGACCGTCTACGACAGTGTTCTTTATTTCTTCGGTCAGCGACCTGACGCCGTGATCGTCGTGTCTCTCTTGGATGACCGGCAAGCCATGTTGCAGAACGCGGTCCTCGTCGTTTCGTCTCAGTATTCAGATCCCTCGCCGATAACGGAACCAATGCCGACCGCATCCCAAGTAGCGGTCGGTTGCTGGCTCGCTTCCTTCGCAAGCGTCCCATGCTCGACCTCGTCGTTCGCGTTGGCCGAAGCGGCCCCCGGGGCCACCGGCGCGGCACGTTCCGACAGCCCGAGAATCACCGCGACCCGTCTCAATATGGCGGTGATCAGCAGGAGCGCGGCGTTCGGCCAACTCCCCGAGGCGGAGCGGACCGCCTGGCTCCGCGACAATTGGGAAGCGATGCGGGCCGGCGGGATCGCGCTCGAAGACCTGCCCGGCGTCGGATTCCCCGCCGCCACCCCGGCGGCCGGCGGGTGATCCCCCCGATGACCACACGGCGTGCCACACCATCGCATCCCACGTGACCCCGAAGCTGTTCTGGTCCTATGCCCGTGGTCGCCGGTTGGCGGTCATTGCCGGGATCGCCCTCCTAGCGGCAGCCGGGGCGGCCCTCTATGAGCACCTCGCGCCAGGGCGGGTCGAATCGGCGCTCTTCACCGCGACCATGCCGGCGGTCGCGGTCGGTATCTGCGCCGGCCTGAGCATCAACTCGCCCTACGGCGAACTCGACGACGCGGTATTCCTGCCCCTGCGACGGATTCGCCTGTTCGGTTTCCTCGCCGCGCTTGGGTTTGCCATGGTGGCCTTCGCGGCCCTCGCCTGGTGGTGGGACCGTCCCGTGGCGGCGGCCACGCTGGGTCGCGACTTGGTCGGCTTCGCCGGGCTGACGGTCGTCGCGATGCGCCTGCTCAGCGTGTCGCGGGCCTGGATGCCGGGGTTCGCCTGGGGCATCTTCACCCTGGTCGCCACGCCGGAGGGATGGTCCTACTCCCGCTGGGCCTGGCACCTGCGGCCAGCCGACGACCCCACCTCGTGGGTGGTGGCCCTGGCGCTCTTCGGGGCCGGGCTGGTGACGCTGTGGCGAATGCCGTTTCGTCCGGCCGCCGTCTTCGACCTGGACTGACGCCCACGATTCCCGCTCAGCCGAGCTCGGCCGTCCGCACCGGGCGGCCCTCGGCCAGCGAACGAGCGGCGGCCAGGGCTAGGACGACGGGGGCACGGCCGTCAGCGCCGGTGACGGGCGGAGAGCCTCCCGTCTTGATCGCCTCGACGAAAGCGGTCAGTTCGGCGACGAAGCTCTCTTGATAGCGCTGCAGGAAGAAGTGGAGCGGTGGGTCGCGCCTGATCCCGGCCGCGTCGCTGACCGTGGCCTGGTTGGCGAACACGTTGCCGGTCGCCACCGCGCCCAGGCTGCCGAGCACGTCCACCCGCTGGTCGTAGCCATAGGTCGCCCGGCGACTGTTCTGGATCGTGCCGATCGCGCCGCCCCGGAACCTCAGGACGGTCACCGCGCTGTCGATGTCGCCCGCCTCGCCGATGGCCGGGTCGACCAAGACCGCGCCGGTGGCGTGGACGGATTCGACCTCGTCGGCGATCAGGAAGCGGGCCATGTCGAAGTCGTGGATCGCCATGTCGATGAACAGGCCGCCCGACCGCCGGATGTACTCCAGCGGTGGCGGCGCCGGGTCGCGGCTGACGATGTGCAGGAGTTCAGGCCGGCCGATCTCACCGTCCGCGATCGCGCGGCGGACGCGGGCGAAGGTCGGGTCGAAGCGGCGGTTGAATCCGATCTGCAAGTTCACCCCAGCCCGGCTCACCGCCGCCAGGGCCCCGTCGATCTCGGCCAGGTCGAGGGCGATCGGCTTCTCGCAGAAGACGTGTTTGCCGGCCGCCGCCGCCAGGGCGATCAACCCAGCGTGGGTGTCGGTCGAGGTGCAGATCAGAACGGCGTCGATGTCCGGCCGGGCGAAGACCGCCCCGGCACTGTCCGCCACCGCGACGCCGGGGAACGCGGCCGCGCAGGCCTCCGCCACCGGCCGGAAGGCATCGGTCACCGCCACCAGGCGGGCGGTGGGCAACCGCCGGACGACGTTGGCGGCGTGGAGGCTCCCGATGCGCCCTGCCCCGAGCAGGCCGATCCCGATCGTCGTCACGTGGGCTCCTCATGACGATGTCGCCGGTCACGGCCGGTCGATCATCCTATACGATCGCGTCAGGTGATCCGGCAGCCACCCAGCGACGCACGGGGCGAGACGAGGCCCACCCGTGCCGCCCACCCCGGCGCTGGGGACCAGGAGATCCCGGGAGCTCGGTGCGATCGTCAGGCCGACGACCCCGCCGCCCGATCGGGAGACTCGTCGCCCGGAACGCCAATGTCGCACGGATCGGCCGCGACGGGAAGTCCCGCCGCGCGCGCCTGGCCCCGGCGCATCCACCGGGTCAGGCCCGACGGCATCCTGATGGCGATGAGTCCCCGCTCCTTCCCCGCGCACCGCCGCCGGTGTTGCCAACTGGCGTTGACGAAAGTCCCGAACAGCAGCACGTGGGCCATCAGGTAGAACCAGGTCACGAACAGGGAGACCAGCAGCAGGGCATCGCCGTACAGGTTACGTTGGACGAAGAACCGGAGATAGATCGGGAACGCCTGGACCAAGACGATGAACAGGGTCGCCGCCACCAGAGTCCCCGGCCAGATGTCGAGAAACCGCTGCCGGGCGTTTGGTACCGCCCGGTAGATCGTCAGGAACAGCAGCGTCGCCACCGCGACCGCGACCCCGTAGCTGATGGTCTGACCCCAGCCGGAGTTGAGCCACCACCGCTCGAAGTAGAGCCGCACCTCGCCCCGGACGAAGAGCGTCGGCAGGACGGCGGCGATGGCCGCGAGGGCGAGGAGGAACGAGAACAACACGATCACGACGAACCCGCGCAGCCGCTCGTGGACGTAGCGGCGGTTGGGGACACCGTAGATCCGATTCATCCCCCGCCCGAGGCTCGCGACAAAATTGACCCCGATCCAGGCGAACCCGAGGACGCTGAGGATGCCGAACAGGCCCGTGTTCCGCTTCGCGAGCAGGACGCCCTCCAGCGCGTCCCGGGCCGCTTGGCTTGGCAGGGCCCACAGGGTTGCCAGGATCGCGGTCTGCAGGACCCGCTCGTCACGGAAGAAGAGACCCGCTAGGAACACCAGCAGCAGGGCCGTCGGCACCAACGCGACCAGTGCGTTGAAGGCGATGGCCGCCGCCAGGTCGCCGGCGTTGGCCTGGTTATAGCCCCGGAACATCCACGCCGGGACGGACCTCACCCCGCGCCGGGCCCCGCCGAGGACCCGCCGGGAACCGCGCCGGGCCCCGCCGATGACCCGCCGCGACCCGCGCGGTGGTCTGACCCGGACGCGCAACCGCCGGGGCGCGCGATCTTTCGCCCGTCCCGGCGCGACACCGACGGCCTGGAATGGTCCCTCTCGCGGATCGGCTCCGATGTCCATGGCCCCTCCGGTCGAACACGCCCGGCGGGAAGGTGCCAAGGGAGGACCCACCGGTTCGCGCCCGCTGCGCCCGGCCCGACCGGGGAAGCCAGTGCCTCCCCGGACCCGATGCGCATTATCCCCGCATGGTACCGCCCCGGCTGGCCGCTTGCACCCGTCGCCGGGCGACCAAGGTCAGCCCGAACGTCCCGAATAGCGCGAGTCCAGTGATCGCGAACCAGGTGGACGCCGTCCCGCCGGCGGCGCTCGTCCCGGTCAGGGAGCCGCCCGCACCCGTGTTCGGCAGTCCGACCACCGCCCCGGCCGTCGCGGGCGGTCCGGCCGGCTTGGCGGTCGCGGTCGGTGCCGGGACCGTCGCGATCGGCTCGCCCCTCAAGTCGGCCGGCTCGATGTACCAGTCACAAGCCACCTCCTGGCCGGGCTGGATCGTGATCTCGATCGCGTTCTCGTCAAATCCAAGGTCGTAGGCGACCGCGCTTCCACCATCGAAGGTGCAGTAGACGAACCGGCCGTCGAGGAAGTCGCCCGGCACGCTGTCGCTCAGCAGGTAGGTACCGGCCTGGACCCCATTGAACCGGGCGTGACCATCGTCGCCGACGGCCTGTTCGGTCAGGGCGACGCCGCCCGCGCTGAGCAGGAAGATCACCGAGGCGGCATCGGCGGGGCGATCGAAGCACTCGTCGAAGTAGCTGTCGCCAGTGAAGTCGACCGGGCAGATCGCGGCGTAGACGGTCAGCGTCGCCGGTTCGACCACCGCGGTCGCCGTCGGCAGGCCACTCAGGTCGATCGGCGAGTTATACCAATCGCAGACCACGTCATCGGTATCGGCGAGGGTAACGGAGATCCCCGTCGCCACGACCGAGAAGGGAAACGAGACCGAGGGGGTAGCCCGGCGGGCGCAGAAGTAGGTCACGTCGGCGAACTCGCCCGGCACCCCGCCGCTGACGGTGTACGAACCCGGCATCAGGCCGCCGAAGGTAACGTCGCCGTTGGCATCCGTCGTGCCGGAGGCCGATTCCGGCCCGGTGATCGAGAACGGGAGGCCAGGGTCCGGTGCCGTGTCGTGACAGGTCCCATAGAAGTCCGGCCCGGTGAAGCCGGTCGGGCAGATCCGGTTGTGGATGGTCAGCCGGGCACCGTCGGTCTGGACCGCCCGCGCTTGGCCGGGAGAGGCCACCCCGAGCAGGGCGACCGCGACGAGGACGACGGCGACGAGGCCCCTGGACACCGCGGACCATGCCATGGTGATCACCCTATCTCGAGCCGGTCGCACGACGTCGGCGGTCCGGCACTCTGTAGCAGGGACAACCTCCCTGTCACTGGTCCCAACGCGGGGACGGGAGATTTCGTTTCGGCACCTCCAGCGGTGGACCCTGTTCGCGCTTCCTGGTCCAGAGGTCACCGTACGGCATGGGACTGCCGCGCCGGGAAGCCGGGATCGCACCGTTCTCGTCGTCACCGTGGTCCGGGCGGGCGGGTGAACGACCGATGCGGGCGCCCGGGCCCCAGTGGGCGACTGGCGGGCACCGACGGACCAACGGCCACGTGGTGAAGTCGACACCGTAGCCCCGGTCGTGCCGGGGTCGAGACATCACCCGTTCGCTCCTGGTCGTGACGCGTCCCGCGAGAGGGTCAGAGCTTGTTCGTCACCAGCTTACAGATGGCCCGCAGGGTCTCGAAGACCCCGACGCCGTTCACCGCCGCCGCCTCGAACCGGGGCACCCGGATGGTGTTCAGGTACCGGTCCAGCACGGGCACCGGCAGCGCCTCCGGCAGGTCCATCTTGTTGTATTGCATCACCAGCGGGTAATCGAGGAACCGCTTGCCCTGGTTGCTGACGTTCTGGGCCAACTCGCGCAGGCTCTGGAGATTGTCCTGCAGTCGCTCGCGCCGGGCGTCGGCCACGAAGACCACGCCGTCGGCACCGTTCAGCACCGCGACCCTGGTCCGCTCGTAGAGGACCTGGCCGGGAACCGTGTAGAGGTGGAACCGGATCGTGAAGCCGTGGACCTTGCCGAGGTCGAGCGGCAGGAAGTCGAAGAACAAGGTCCGCTCGGTCTCGGTGGCGATCGACAGGAGGTCGCCCTTGGTCGCTTCCGGGATCTGACCGTGGATGTATTGGAGGTTCGTCGTCTTCCCACACAGGCCGGGCCCGTAGTACACGATCTTGCCGTGGATCTCACGGGCGGCGACATTGATCAGGGCCATTGCATCCTCTCGTCAGCGCGTCGGGCACGGTGCCCGGCGATTGGGGACAGAACCCGGCACGAAACCCGGCGGCGGCCCTCAGGCGTCATCCTTCCGAAACAGCAGGTCGATGGTATCGCCGGTGATCCGGGCGAGTCCCGCGTCTTGCTGGCGGGGGCGGTTGCGATTCGTCTCGATCGCCCGGTCCAGGATCTGGATGAGGTCCATCGTGGCCCGGTTACATAGCACCTTGACCAGGCCCAGGTGGGTGTGGCGATCGAAGATCACCGACACCAACCAATGGTCGCCCACCGCCTCGGTGAAGATCTTCTCCTTCGAACCTTCCTGGAGCAGCATCCGGAAATGCTCCTCGTGAAGGATCTTGGCCATCTCCCGGGTCGATGCGTAGGTGCCCGCGATCAGGGCACCGAGCATCATCATCTCCGCCCGGTACTCCTGACCATTGAAGACGATGATCTGCCCGGCCCGGTCGATGACCATGCCGCTGCTGGCCCGGGTATCCCGCACCAGCCGCCCCAAGACGTTGGTGATCCCGGTGCTGGTCACCTCGTCGATCACCATGTCGGTCAGGTGCGGGTCGAACTTGGCTCGCGGGCCTGATCCCTTGGGTGGTCCTCCGGTTTGCCGGATCTGGCGAGAGACTCCCTCCGCCGCGTCCGCGTCGGGGTCCCCGGGGGGCGTGCGTTGGTCTGTCATAGGTCCTGTCGCCATTGGGGGTTCCCCCATACCGTCGACTGTGCCTGGTCATCCTGGTCATCGGCGGAGACGACTGCCCCGATGCGACGGGCGGTGGGGAGCGACGCGAAGACATCTGCCTCAACTTCGGCCCCGACGGCCAGGACGAACCCGATCCCCATGTTGAACGCCCGGGCGGCCTCGTCCGGGGCGATCCGCCCCGCCTCGACGAGATGGACGAAAAGGGGATCGAGGTCCCAGCGGTGCGGCTCGAACGCCGCCGCCAGACCAGGGGGCAACATCCGCGGCACGTTGCCCGGCAAACCGCCCCCGGTCACGTGGGCCATCCCCCGGACCCACCCTCGCCCCAGCAGTGGCCGGACCTCCGCCGCGTAGGGACGATGCGGCGCCATCAATGCCTCGCCGAGGGACCGGCCGTCGCCACCTGGGAGGGGGACCGCCAGGATATCCCGATCATGATCCGGGTCGCCATCGAGCCCGATGACCTGCCGGGCCAGACTGTAGCCATTCGTGTGGAGACCATCGCTCGGCAGTCCGATGAGCACGTCGCCCGCCTCGACGGCAGATCCGTCGATGACCTGCCCACCCGGCGCCTCGCCGACGATGAACCCGGCCAGGTCGTACTCGCCCGGGGCGTACAGCCCGGGCATCTCGGCCGTCTCCCCCCCGAGAAGGACCAAGCCGTTGTCCTGGCATGCGTCGATCATGCCGCCGACGACCGCGTCGATGATGTTCGGGTCGAGGGTCCCCATCGCGACGTAGTCGAGGAAGAACAGGGGGGTCGCGCCCATCGCCAGGATGTCATTCGCGCAGTGGTTGACCAGATCGCGGCCGATCCCGGCGTGGGCGTCACCCCCCAGGACGAACGCGAGCTTCAGCTTGGTCCCGACCCCGTCGGCGCTGGCGACCAGCGTCCGGGTCGGATCGCCGGGCAACCGGAAGATCCCGCCGAAGTGTCCGATGCCTGACGACACGACTTCACCGGCGGTCTCCGGTCGGCCGAAGGCCCGCCGCGCCCGATCGGCGATGCGCGCGACGGCGGCGGCGGCCAGGTCGATGTCGACGCCCGCCTCCCGGTATGTCCGTGCGCTGTCGCGTCCCGTCGCCACCACCACCGACCACGCCCTCCCGAGTCCTTGACTCGCGCCCCATGCTCCCCGACCTCGCCCGCCGCGCGGTTAGGCCATCACCCCCGACTTCTCGTACGACTCGCGGAACCGGCGAGCCGCCATCCGCACCCGGCCGACATTGACGGTTTCGGCACTGAGGAGCAAGAGGTCCTCCCCGGTTGGGAGATGCGTCACCACCAGCGTGCCCCCCTCGTACTCCAAGATGCTCATCCGCAAGCTGCCCCGGTCCATTTCCGCCCCGATCACCCGCATCAGCAACACCAGGTCACTCGCGGTCTGTCCTACCCGGTCGGCATCGATCTCCACCCGCGCGTCGACCCCGAGCACGACGCCATCCAAACAGACCATGGCCAATTCGAGCTCATGGGCCGCCCGGATCCCGGACAACCGCTCGGCCAGCGTCCCCGTCATCATCCCGTCCCTCTGGAAGCGGTCACGTTCCCATGGTTCCCACTATACCGGGTATCCAGGACCCACGATACGCGCGGGCTGACCGCTCCGGTCCATTGCGGACCTTCTTCCTAACCCGGAACCATCGGCCGGGACATGTGATCTGGGAACCAGCGGTGGAGAGGGCCAGCAGGGATCGACGGGGTCGCGCCCACCAGCGATGGCATCGCGGGGTACGAACCCCCCCGGGGGGCCGCCGGGCGGGGCGCCCGGGCGGCCCGGCGACCCGGGTCGGCGCTGATTCAGGCGGCGGGGTGCGCCGCGTCGGCAGTCGCCCGGTCCGCCGGATCGACCGTGGCGGCGGGCACAGCCGCGCCATCAGACAGAGCCGCCGGGGTCACCGCCGGTGACCCCTCCCGCACGGTGACGAAGGGAGCGAACTGCCCGACCAGCGTCGCTGGCAGCAGCCCCTCCAGTTCGGTACCCGCTTCGTCGTGGCGGGTCGCCTGGACCCGGCCCACGCGGTGGAACCGCTCGACCAGGTCGCCGCGCTCGAACGGCACCCGGAGCAAGACCGGGACGAAACCGACCGTCTCCTCCAGGGTCGCCTCGACCGCCGCCAACAACCCGGCGATCCCCCGGCCGTCGTGGGCCGAGATCGGCACCACGGCGCGGGCGCCGGTCGCCAGGGTCGCCGCGATGGCTTGGTACCGCTCGTCGTCGTCCTCGCCTAAGGCGTCGACCTTGTTCAGGGCGACCACCATCGGGGCATCGTCGGCGCCCAGTTCCTCGAGCACCTGCTGGACGGTCTCGGCCTGCTCGAAGGCGTTGGCGTGGGTCACGTCGAGGACGTGGACCAGGACCGTCGCCTCGTTGATCTCCTCCAGGGTGGCCCGGAACGCGGCGATCAGCAGGGTGGGGAGATTGTTGATGAACCCGACCGTGTCGGTCAGCAGCACGTCCCGGCCACTGGGCAGGGTGCCCCGGCGGGTCGTCGGGTCGAGGGTCGCGAACAGCTTGTCCTCGGCCATCACCCCGGCACCCGTCAGGGCGTTGAGCAGGGTGCTCTTGCCGGCGTTGGTGTACCCCACCAGGGCCACCACCGGAGTCTGGTTGTGACGGCGGCGGTCGCGGTGCAACTCGCGGTGGGTATTGACCGTCTGCAATTCCTTCTTGAGATGGGTGATCCGGGCGTTCACCTCCCGGCGGTCGGCCTCCAACTGCGTCTCGCCCGGCCCGCGTAGGCCGACGCCCCCGGCGCCCTGGCGGGAGAGGTGGGTCCACATCCGCGTCAGCCGGGGCAGCCGGTACTGCAACTGGGCCAATTCGACCTGCAGTCGCCCCTCGTGGGTCTGGGCCCGGCGGGCGAAGACATCGAGGATCAGGGCCGTCCGGTCGATCACCTTGACGTCGAGGGCCTGCTCCAGGTTCCGCTGCTGGGCGGGGGTCAGTTCGGAATCGACCAAGACCATGTCGTAGCCGAGACCCTCCCGCAGGGCGATGACCTCCCCCAGTTTGCCCTTGCCGAAATAGGTGCCGGCGATGGGGTGCCTCAGCCGCTGGGTCACCGACCCGACCACCTCGACATCGACCGTCTCGGCCAGGCGGGCGAGTTCCTCCAAGGTATCGGCCGTCTCCCAGACCTTGTCCCGGGACTGGACATCGACCGCGATCAGCAGGGCTTGCTCCGTTGGCCGCGCGGTCGGGAACGGCCGCGTCATCGGCGTGACGTGCAGTTCCCCGTCATCTTCCCCGTCGCCGTGGTCCTCTCCGAAGCGGTCCTCGTAGAGGTCCTCGTCCCCCCCGTCGCCCGTGTCACCGGGCTCGCCGCCATAGCGGGTGTCATCGCGGACACTCACCGGGCGCTCGGTCCAGAACGCCGGCACCAGGGCCTCGGGGCTGACGTCGCTCGTGATCGCCAGGCCCTTCTCATCGACTCGTTTGCGTGTGCTACTCGTGGGAATCGCTCCTTCGCGGGGACATGGCGACGCGACATCGCGCCCGCTCGTTGCCCCGTCGTTCTCCATAAAGTATACCGTGGACTGGCAAGCTCGCGGCCCCGCCGGCGAGCATCTCGCGTCCCGGCGGGCCGGGCGCTTCCCGACGGGCCAGGCGACGCGGGAGAGGGAGCGGCGGGGAACGCGATGTCGCGGAGTGCCAGGCTGACCGGCATCACCATGATCCTGCAGGGGGGCGGCCAGACGGCCGCCGCGCTGGCGGCCCGCTTCGAGGTCTCGCGCCGGACCATCCTGCGCGACATCGATGCCCTGTGCCAGATCGGCGTCCCCGTCGTCGCGACCCATGGCCCTGGCGGAGGTTATGCCCTGGCCGGGGACCAACGGCTCCCCGTTTCCACTTTCACGCCTGCCGAGGCGACGGCCATCTTCTTGGCCCTCCAGGGACTCGGCCAGGACGTCGATGGCCCGTTCGGACGAGAGCGGCGGGACGTGGTCGAGAAGCTCCAGGCGGTGCTGCCGGTGGGCACGGTGGCCCGGGCCGAGCGGGACCTGACCGCAATCGCCTTCTCGTCTCCCGCCACCGGGGAGACGCCCGGGGCCGAATCCTTCGCCACCCTGCGACGAGCTATCGAAGACGGCTTCTGGGTCCGCGCCACGTACGCCTCGGCCCGCCGCGTCGCTACCCATGCCCTCTTCCCCCGCCGCCTCGTGCGGTCCGAGGGGCATTGGTACTGTCACGCGATCTCCCTGGCCGCCGCGGAAGAGCGGCGCTATCGCCTGGATCGCTTCACGGAGGTCGTCCCGATCCCACCACCCGCGGGGTCCACCGACGCCCTCGGCCGCGCCACCCGGGAGCGTCCCTCCTACGATGACCCCGGGCACCCGGAGGTCGTGGTCCGGCTGACCTATCGGGGCCGCCGCCTGGCGGAGCGCCTCGGGATCGACCCACCGGCGTTCGAACAGGTCGCCCCGGACGAGTGGCGCCTGCGCTTCCGCTGTCCACCGGGCGAACTCCCCTACTACGCCAGCGAGATCGTCACCATGGGCCAGCACGCGCATGTCGTGGGGCCGGATCACCTCCGCGACCTGGTCATCGCCCTGGCCGAAGCGATCCTGTCCCGGTACGCCACGCTCCCGGAGACCTCGCCGAAACGGTGACACCCCGTCGTCACCGTCTCCCGGCGATGATGGGAGAACCGGCCGTCGAGCGGGCCGGCGGGGCCCGGAGATGACGGGACTCGACGGGACACCGCCGGTATGGGGGGACAACGCATGGGTGCGAACGAGGACGGAAAGGTCGTGGTCCGGCGGTTCTGGGCCGCGCTAGACGAACGGGACTGGGCGGGAGCGGCAGCGACCTTGGCCCCCGAGTACGTCGGCGTATGGCCGCAATCCCGGGAGCGCGTCGTCGGCCGCGAGGCCTTCGTCGCGATCAACGAGCACTATCCGGGTATCTGGCGCATCACGGTCGAGCGACTCGCCGGTGAGGGGGATCAAGCCGCCAGCCGCGTCTCCCTCACCGATCACGAGCGAGGCCGGACCGAGGTCGCCGTCTCGTTCTTCACCGTCCGCGACGGGCTGATCCGTCATCACGAGGATTGGTGGCCCGAGCCCTACGACGCCCCCGCCTGGCGGTCGGACTGGGTCGAACCGATGGGATGATGATCGGACTCGCCGGTTTGGCGACCCGGCATCCGACCGGCCCTGCCAAGTCGCCACGGACGACACCATCACCGGCGGGTGATCACGACGAACGCGGGAGATATCCATGCACCCCACCACCACGCCAGAGACGCCTCGACACGACGACACCGCCGTTCGGATCGACCGGGCTCTCGCCTTCCTCGACGCCCACGGGCGTCCGGTCGATGCTGCCTGGGCCGCCGTCGCCTGCGGGCGCGTCGCGGACCGGCGGGATGCCCTCGCCGCCCTGGCCACCTACCAGAATCCGGACGGCGGCTTCGGTCACCGCCTGGAGCCGGACATCACCGCGCCGGAGAGCAACCCGTTCGCTGCCTCCCTCGCCCTCTCGGTGATGCTGGCCATAGGGGCCACCCGGGAAGACCCAGTGGTCGCCCGCCTTGGCGCCTGGCTGGCCGCCAATCAGGACGAAGACGGCGGCTGGAACTTCTCCCCGGCCGTGACCGCGGCACCGATGGCCCCCTGGTTCGCCGGCTGGACCTTTCCCAACCTGAATCCCGCCCTGAGCCTGATCGGCCAAGCCGACCGGCTCGGCCTCTACCTGCCCGACACCTTCTCACGAACGCGCGGGCTCTTCGACCGGATGGCGTCGCTCGACGCCCTGACCGACGCGACGTTCTACGAACTATTACCGTATGTCGACTGCCTGCCCTGGGTCGAGCATCCCCAACGGGACGCGTATCTCACCGCCTGTGCCGCCCGGGTGGAAACGCTCGCCGCGGAGGGTGCCTACGAGGACGCGGTCCATTTTTTCCAGCACGCCGGACCCCCGGGAGGCCCGATCGTCACACTGCTGCCCCCGGCCATCGTCTCGGCCCAACTGGATCGACTCCGGGCCGAACAACGCGACGACGGCGGCTGGCCGACGCCCTATGACCCTGTTTGGCGCTCCTGGGTGACCGCCCAGGCCGCCGCGACGCTGGTCTCGTTCGCGGCGTCCGACGAGTCAGTGCCGGTCAAGTCGAAGCTCTCTCCTCAGTAACGACCGCCCTGGTCCGCATCGGCCAAAATCCCCGCCACGAAGGTGTCCAAGCGAGTGTCCACCGGGCCGAGGCGGTCGGCCGTCTCCTCCGACCAGCGAATGTCCTCGCCCAATCGCAGGCGGTCCCGGTCGAGGGCGGCGCGGGTCGCGGCGGTCTCGGGACCGCCGGTCGCCGTTCGCCGGGCGAGATATCGGCGCGGCGCCAGGTACCGACTGATCTCTTCAACTTCGATCCCGAGCTCGCGACCGATCACCAGCAGGGCGACCGCGTCGATGATGTCCGATGTGATCGCGCTTGCCTCCAGGCCCTCCGCCCGCGCCCGGCGGATCACGCCGTCGGCGATCTGCTGTGCGGCCACCGGTTCTAGGTTCTCCCGTTCGATCAGGAGGACAGCCAGGTCGCCGCTGGTGGTGTGTCCCTTCCCGGCCCGGTTCGCCAGCAACGCCCGGTTGAAGACCAGCGCCGGGAGCAGCGCCGCGACGGCGTCCAACATCTCGACCGCCCCCCCGACCGCCGAGGTCGCCGGTCGGGCGACCCCGTCCAGGACGGCGAC
>JBBJOE010000281.1:0-4342 GCA_037721765.1 Thermomicrobiales bacterium | reverse complement strand
CGGCCACCGCGGCGGCCTCCAAGTCCGCGAAGACGGTCCGCAGCCGGGCGGCCATTATGTTGAAGGCGATCGTGGTCAGGCCAATCTCGTCACCCCGGGTCGTCGGGACCCGTTGGTCGAATTCTCCGGCGGCGAGGCGCTGGGACGCGGTGGCGAGTTGGTCCAGCGGCCGGCCGATCTCCCGGGTCAACCCGAGCGCGCAGACTAGGCCCACCACGACGGCGGCGACGAGGCCGCCCTGGATGAACCTGAGGTGTTGGGCATCGGCCGTCGCCCTGGCGTCCAGCCGCTGGGCCAGGATGGCCCGCTCGACCGCCAGCGCGTCGGCGAGGGACTCCCGGATGCCGGCGACGATCTGCTCCCCGTCGCTCGAGAGGGTCCATGTCTGGACCGCGTCGTCCACGCCGGCGCTCTCCGTGCCGGCATCGAGGCGACCGCGGAGGGCGATGCCCGGTTCGGCGACCTCGCTGCTCCAGCGACGGGTGTCCCGCTCGACCGTGTCCCAGCGAGCCCGCTGGGACGGGTCGTCATCCGACAACTCGCGGAGCATGTTCACCTGAGCCGGGAAGCGGGCCGACGCGGCGTAATAGGGGTCTAAGTAGGCAAGGTCACCCGACAGGAGAAACCCTCGATATCCACTCTGCATAGTGGCGACAGAAGAAGAGGTCGCCTCGATCGCCGAGATGACGGAGAAGGTGTCCTCGACCGAGGCCGCGATGGCCTGATTCTGCCGTGCGTCAAAATACACCGAGCCGATCAGGCAGCTCGTGACGACCAACACTGAACCGAAGGCAATCAGCAACTTCCAGCGCAACCGGAGATCGTGAAACCAGCCCACCCGATCGTCTCCCCAACGCCGCGCCCACCGCACCGGCGATCGTGCGCAGCTCATGGGTGAGCGTACACCGGGCGGGTGGAATCAAGAAATGCCCCCTCGGTCCTGAATCGTTCCCTTCGCCGGGCCGATGGGCAGGGTTTTCGCGATGGCGACACGCGGCCCGCGGCCCGCGTGTCGCCGCATTCCTGGGACGAAGATGAGCGACGACCACCCCGCTCCGCGGTCGTCAGCGCGCCGCGCGGCGGGCCCGGGTGATGGCGGTCTGACGTTCGGCCAGGCGCAGGACCAGGTCGGAGAGGATCGCGAGCGCCGTGATCGCGATCGCGCCCGCCAGGATCATCGGCAGGCCCACCTTGGCCGGGCGACCCAGGCCCGTGAAGAGCAACTCGCCCAGGCCGCCCCCGGCCACCGCCGCCGCCACCGTCGCCAGGCTGATGGTGGTCACCAGCGCGGTCCGCACCCCAGCCATCACGATCGGCAGGGCCAGCGGCCAGCGCACTTGCCGGAACACTTGCCAGGGCGTCATCCCGATGCCCCGGGCGGCCTCGATCGTCGGCGCGTCCACGCCCCGCAGCCCCGCCACGATGTTGCGGACCAGGAAGATCTGGGAATAGGCGACCAGGACCACCACCGCGTTGTCCCGGCCCAGCCCCAGCGAGGGGATCAGGACGGCCAAGAACGCCAGGCTGGGCACCGTGTACAGGGCCCCCAGCCCCGCGAGGAGAGGGAGGGTCAGGCGCCGGAAACGGGTCGCCAGCAGCCCCAGCGGCAGGGCGATCAAGAACCCCAGCACGAGCACGGTCAATGACAACACCAGGTGGTCGACCGCCAGGCCGAAGATCTCGCCCGGGTGCTCGAACAGGTAGTCGAGACTCAGATCTCCCATGCGGCCTCCAGCCCCGGGCGTCGCCCGGGGCGATCTCGGGTCTCGCCGCCCGGCCGGGGCGGGCGATCCCTCACCGGTCTGCCACCATGCTGGCGCCCGAAGGCTCGGTCAGCGCGACGTCGGTGGTGCTCAGGGCCTGGATGGCGTCGAGCGTGATCTCACCGACGGGGCGGGCATCGTCGTCGACGACGACCAGCGTGTCGGGGTCCTGTTCGAGCAATTGGGAGAGCGCGGCCCGCAGTGAGGCGTTCCGCGAGACGGTCGGGTCGGCCGACGTCGCGGTGCGGGTCAGCGGCACCATCGCCGAGGAGACAGAGATCAGGCCCAGGCGGCGGATCACGTTGTCGGCACCGACCAGCTCGGCGACGAAGTCATCCGCGGGGCGCGTCACGATCTGGAGCGGGGTGTCGAACTGGACCACCTTTCCCGCCCGCATCACCACGATCTGGTCGGCCAGGCGGACGGCTTCGTCGATGTCATGGGTGACGAAGAGCACGGTCTGGCCAAACCGGCGGTGGATGCGGCGCAGCTCGTCCTGCAACCGGCCGCGGGTGATGGCGTCCAGCGCCCCGAACGGTTCGTCCATCAGCATCGTCGTCGGCTCGGCCGCCAGGGCACGGGCCAATCCGACCCGCTGTTGCTGACCGCCAGACAGTTGCGATGGGTAGCGGCGCCGGTACGTCTCCGGGGGCAGGCCGACCACGTCGAGCAACGTGTCGACCCGGTTCGCGACCTTCCGCTTGTCCCAGCCTAGCAGGCGGGGGACGACCGCGACGTTGTCCGCGATCCGCATGTGGGGGAAGAGCCCGGTCTGCTGGATCACGTACCCAATCCGCCGCCGCAGCGCCGGGGCGGCCAAGTCGCGGATCTCGGTGCCGTCGATCGTGATGGATCCCGACGACGGCTCGTAGAGGCGATTCACCATCTTGAGCAGGGTCGTCTTGCCGCAGCCCGACGGACCGAGCAACACCACGAACTGCCCCGCCTTGACCGTGAAGCTGACATCGTCCACCGCCGGGACTTCGACGTTGGGGAATCGCTTCGAGACGTTGGCAAAGGTGATCGAGCTGCCCCACTCCGCCTCGTCGGCGGGTGGTTCCGTCTCGCCGGCCGCCAGGCCGTCGATGACTTGGACGAACTGTTCCCCCGGCCGCGACGCGGCGGGTGAATCGCCGGGTCCCTCGTGAGTGGCCATGGTCATACCCTCCCGCGTGCCACCCGTTGACGCCCCGGGGCGGGAGACCGATCGGGGGCCCCCCCCCGGGCGAACGGGGCCCGTGCGGGGCCACCCGGCCGACCCGCCCTCGCCGGCGGGGGAACACGCCAACACCGCCGGGATGAGCCCCTGCTCCTGCAGGAACTGGCGGGCGACGGCCTCCGGCTCCTCCCCGTCGATGTCGACACGGCCATTCAACCCCTGCATCACCTCATCGGTCAGCAGCGGCGCGACGGAGTTGAGCGCGTCCGCGATCGCCGGATAGGCGTCCAGCGCGTCCTGGCGGACGAACGGGGCGACGTGGTACGGCGGCCACAGCCCGAGGTCGTCGTCCAGGACCACCAAGTCCAGGGCGGCGATCTGGGCGTCGGTGCCGAAGGCCAGGACGATCTGGGCCTGGCCACCCTCGATCGCCTGGTACTTCAGGCTCGGGTCGACCGAGAGGACCTCGATGTCGGCGAATCCGGCGCCGTAGGCGGACTGGAGGCCCAGCAGGCCGTCCTCCCGCTCACTGAAGTCGGCCGGGGCGGAGATGACGTACTCGCCCGCGACCTCGGCGAGTTGGGAGATCGTCGTGATCCCCTCCTCCTCGGAGAGCGCCCGCGGAATCGCCAGGGCCTGGGTATTGTTGAACGGTGTCTGCTCCAGCAGCACGACGCCGAACTGTCCCAGGTATTCCCGGGCCACGGTATCGTAGACCAGTTGGTCGATGCCGCCGGACGCGGCCGGCGTGGCGCCCGGGGTCGCCATGGCGGGCGCGACCGGGCTGGCTGCCGGTGTGGCTGACCCGCTCAGGCTCGCCACGGTGATGCCGAGGACCGCTTCCAGCGCCGTCCCGGTGTACTCGGGGTAGAGGCTGATCTCGCCGTTGATGAGCGCCTCGTGGGCGATACCGGTGCCGCCGAGGTTCAGACTCATCTCGACCGGGATATCGACGTTCTCCAGCAGGGCCCGGTACATCTCGCCGAGGATGTACTGCTCGGTGAAGTTCTTGGAGCCGATCCGCACTGGATCACCCTGGGCACCCGCGACGCGATAGCCGGAGAGCGCCGCCGCACCGAGGACCGGCACGGCTGCCGTGCCCTTGGCAAACGTCCTTCGCGTGATCATGGTCATGGTCTGGTTCCCTCCTCGGGAATGCCGGCGAGCGTGATTGCCCACCGAGATGGCCGGGACCGATGCGGCCCCGGGTCCGGCACGCACGGGGCGCGCCAGGGAGTGCCTCACGTGGCCGGCGGGGCCAGGACGCGTTCGAGCGTCCCGAAGATGCCCTCGGCCAGGAGTGCCAAGATGGTGACGGGGATGGCCCCGACGAGCAGCAGCCTGGTGTCGAGCAGGGTCAGGCCGCTGGTGATGAAGTTGCCGAGCCCGCCCGCCCCGATGTAGGCGGCGAGGACGGCAC
>JBBJOE010000032.1:0-15627 GCA_037721765.1 Thermomicrobiales bacterium | reverse complement strand
CCTGGTCGACGCCCTGGACCACGGCGTAGGTGTCGTAGGGGCCGCCGACGTTGGCACAGGAGCCCATCGAGATCACCCACTTCGGCTCGGGCATCTGGTCGTAGAGGGTGCGGACGATCGGCGCCATCTTCTTGGTCACGGTGCCGGCGATGAACATCATGTCGGCTTGGCGCGGGGAGGCGCGGTAGAGCATCCCGAACCGCTCGGCCAGGTCGAACCGGCTCATCGAGGCCGAGATCATCTCGATCGCGCAACACGCCAGGCCGAATTGCAGCCACCACAAGGACGACCGGCGGGCCCAGTTGAAGACGAAGTCCAGCGAGGTGATGAAGATGTTCTTGTCGAAGCGGTCGTCGATCAGACCCATTCCAGGGCTCCCTTCTTCCAGGCGTAGATGTAACCGGCGAAGAGCAGACCGATGAAGCTCATCATCTCGACGAAGCCGTAGAGGCCCAGTTCGTCGAAGATCACCGCCCAGGGGAAGATGAAGACCGCCTCGATGTCGAAGATCACGAACAGCATCGCCACGACGTAGAAGCGGGGGGTAAAGGTGGGGCGGACCGGTTCGATGTCCGGCATGCCGCTCTCGTAGGGGGCGGCCTTGGTGGCGGAGGGCTTGCTGGGCGCGACGACCCAGTTCAGCAGGAGCAGCGTCATCCCGATTACGAAGGCCGAGACGGTCATCAGGCCGATGATGATCCAATTTTCGCCGAAGATCTGCGGCTCCACGCCCCGTCCTCCCCCGTCACGGCCCCATCCGGAGGCCGCTGATACCACCCCGAATGGTAGCACGGTGGCCCCGCCCCGGCCGTGTCCCGCGTCACGTCGAGCCACCACCCGGCACGTCCGGTCGGGCGCTGTTGCCCGATGGGCATCGGCCATCCTCCCGGGCGGGCAGCGCGGGCCCGGCGGTGCCAGGCCGAGCCTCGCTCAGCCGATCCGGACGCTGGTCTCCGGGAAGCGGTAGGCCGCGCGGGCTTGGCGTCTCTGGAGCGCGAAGGCCGCCGTCAAGGGGCCGAGGCGACCGATGAACATGGTGACGCAGAGGACGAGCTTGCCCGGGTCGCTCAGGGCGGGGGTGATGCCGGTGGTGATGCCCACGGTGGCCAGGGCACTCATGGCCTCGAACATCAGGTCGAGGAAGCCCACCTCCGCCCCCGCGAGCCAGTCCTCGGTCAGGGCGAGCGACACGGTGGCGATGAAGTGGATGGCGACGAACAGGACGATGATCGCGATAGAGCGAAAGACGAGGGCGATCGGCAACCTGCGACCGAACAGCTGGGGCTCGAGTTGGCCGCGCAGGGTGGAGGTCACGGCCACCGCCACGACCCCGACGGTGGTCAGCTTGACGCCGCCGGCGGTCGAGCCAGAGGCGCCGCCGATGCCCATCAGGAGGACCCAGAAGAACAGAGTGACCGTTTGGAAATCGCCGACTTCGACGGTAGCGTAGCCAGCCGTGCGGGCGGCGACGCTCTGGAAGAGCGACGTGTGGAAGCGGGCCCAGGTCGGGACATCGGCCAGCGCCCGGCTCCACTCCACGCCCAGGAAGACCAGTGTGCCCCCCGCCAGGAGAAGGGTGTTGACGATCAGGATGAGCTTGCTATCGAGGCTGAGCCGGGTCCAGCGGCGGCGGGCAACCAGCTCGGAGACGAAGATGTAAGAGAGCGCACCGGCCTGGATCAGGGTCATGATCGTCGCGTTGACCCAGAGCGAACCCTGGTAGGGGGCGAGCGAGACGAAATCGCCTTGGAGGTCGAATCCGGCGTTGCAGAAGGCCGAGACGGCGTGGAAGATGCCGTGCCAGAGGGCGAGGTGCAACGGCATGTCGAGGGCGAAGCGGGCGGTCAGGAGGGCGGCGCCGGCGCCCTCGACGAGCAGGGTGAACCGGACGACTTTGCGGGAGAGGTCGATGGCCTCCCGGACGGAGAGGGTCGCGCCGCCATCCCGCATCAGGAGGGTCTCTCGCAAGCCAACCTCGTGGCGGAGAATCTGGAGCAGCAGGCTGGCCCCGACCATGAACCCGAGCCCCCCGATCTGGATCAGGATCAGGATCACCAGCTCGCCGAGGAAGCTCCAATGGTCGGCGGTGTCCACGGTGACCAAGCCGGTGACACAGGTCGCGGAGACGGCCGTGAACAGGGCGTCGAAGGGGTCGGTGGCACGGGAGGATTCCGTGGCCCAGGGAAGCATCAAGAACCCCGTGCCGGTCGCGATGATCGCGGCCAGGGCGACGATGAAGCGGCGGGCGTGGTGACGGGGCGTCAGGGGGCGAGCCAACTCGCGGGGGCCGGGGCAAGGGATGATTCGAGTAGGCCGGAATGGCCGGTCGCCCCCCTGATGAGAGAGGTGCCCCGGCGGCGACGGCTCGCTCACGCGGGCTGCTCCCGGCCATTGGCGAAGGCGTCGATCGCCCGGTCTGAACCGGCCAGGATGAGTTCATCACCCACCTGGACCCGCTCCTCATCGGCGGGCGCGGAGATCAACGTCTGGCCGCGCCGGATCAGCAGCACGCTGAGCGGCAGGTTCGCATCCCGGTACAGGGTCGCGAGGGTGTGACCGACGAAGTGGGGCAGGGCGGGGAGCTTGGCCACCCCGGTCGTCGGGGTAAGCGGGATGTAGTCGTTGATCTGGCGGACGGCCAGCGAATGGGCGAGGCGGGTCCCGGCATCGCGTTCCGGGAAGACGACCTGGTCGGCACCGATCCGGCGGAGCACCTCTCCGTGCAGGTCGCTGGCGGCCTTGGCGACGACCCATGGGATACCGAGACGCTTGAGGACGAGGGTCGCCAGGACGCTGGCCTCGAGGCTCTCGCCCTGGGCGACGATCCCGACGTCGGATTGCTCGACGTGCAGCGACCGGAGCAGATCCTCGTCGGTGCCGTCGCCCTGGGCGGCCAGGGTGACGAAGGCGGACGCGTCGGCGACCTGCTTCTCGCCGATGTCGATCGCGGTCACCTCGTAGCCCAGCTCGTGGAGCGTGCGAGCCGTGCTGGTGCCGAAGCGGCCCAGGCCGATGACGACGATCCGCTCGGCTCGCTCCCCGTCCCGCGCCATGCCCGTGCCCCTCGTTCTCGCCGTCTCGTCCGGCCGCCGTCCGGATCGCCCCGCGTGAGATGTAGTATGCCCGGCGATCGCGGGTCAGTCCGGCCCCCCGGCGAGTGGTTTCAGGCCGCACCGATGGTGAAGCCGGTGAAGCGGGCCGAGAACCCGGCCCCGTCCGGGGCGGCGACCATCGGCCCGACCAGCACCCTTGGCTCGTCGGTGAAGTAGGCGAGGCGGATCATGGTCATCTCCGCCGTGCCGGTCGCGCAGTGGACTTCGACGGCAGCGCCCCGCCGCGTGACCCGGAGGCGGAGGGGACCGGGCTCGGCCGGGAGCGGCATCACCGACCAGTCGGAGACCTCCCGCGTGACGACCACGCTTGCCAGGTGGACGCCGTCGACGTACTCGACGCCGCATTTGAGCCAGGTCGTCTCGTCCAGCCGGACCATCAGCCCCGCCTGGTCGTACCGGTCGCGGTAATCACCATCGGCCACGACGGAGGCGACGAAATCCCCCTCCCAGCGGCGGGCGAAGCAATGGCCGTTGTCCCGGACGAACCCGTAGTGGGTCGTCCGCCAAAAGTCGGTCCCCGGGTCGGCCCGGACCGTGATGGTGTCGCCCTCCCGCGACCAGTCGCGCGGCTCGTTGAGCCAGGTCATCTCGTCGTTCTCGACGGCTCCATCGTCACCCATCCGTGCCCTCCAGAGTGTCGCGGTCGCCGCGTCAGGTGTCGCCGCGTCATCCTACCCGCTGCCTGGCAGGATGGGTTGGAGGGAAGACGAGGCACTCCCGACCGGGCCAGACACGGTGGCGACTTCGGACCGGGATCGTCCCTCTCGTGGCGAACAGGTGGATGGTTCGCGATGTGCTGGCTAGGTGTACCGCCGTCATGGGACGATCATGGACGCGCGCTGGCGGCGGTGCGGTATGGCGGACCGCCGGACGTTGGAGGTCAATCCGGTGAGGAGGTGGTCGGATGAAGATCGTTGACATGCGACTGACGCCGATCGCGATGGCGGATCCGCCACTGCTCAGTTCCTATGGGCTGCACGCACCATACGCGCTGCGGACGATCGTCGAGCTGGTGAGCGAGGATGGGCTGACGGGCGCGGCGGAGACCCACGGCGGAGCGGGGCCGCTGGCCGATCTGGAGCGGGCCCGCCCGCACGTCGTCGGCCGTGACGCGTTCGACCTGGCCCGGCTCTGGTCAGCGATCGAGCGCGATGCTGTTCGCCCACCCGTGGACGAGGTCCCCGGGGAAGGCGGCCTCGCCTATCCGACCCAGACCTACACCTTGCCCGGCGAGAGCCGGCTCGACGTGCCGCTCCGGGTCTACGCCGCCCTCGAAGTCGCGGCGCTGGACCTGATCGGCAAGTCGGTCGGCGTGCCGGTCTATGACCTCCTCGGCGGCCGCGTCCGCGACGAGGTCCCCTTCAGCGCCTACCTCTTCTACAAGCGTGCCGGCGGCGGGGGCGCGGGTCAGGATGCCCGCGCGGACCGCTGGGGCGAGGCGCTCGATCCGGGGGCGATCGTCGAGCAGGCGAAGCGAATGATCGCCATGTACGGCTTCCAGAGCGTCAAACTCAAGGGCGGTGTCCTGCCGCCGGAGCGGGAGATCGCGACGATGTTGGCGCTGCGCGACGCGCTCGGCCCCACGGTCCCGCTCCGGATCGACCCGAACGCGGCCTGGACCGCCCCCACGGCCATCCAGGTCGGTACCGCGCTGGCGGGCGCGCTCGAGTACCTGGAGGACCCGACGCCCGGCCTCGATGGCATGGCGCGGGTCCAGCGCGGCTTGCTCGATGCCGGAGACGATACGCCACTCGCCAGCAACACCTCGGTCACGAGTTTCGCCGATGTCCCCGAAGCCATCCGGAGCGGCGGCGTGCGGGTCATCCTCAGCGACCACCACTATTGGGGTGGGCTCCGGGCGATCACGCACCTCGGGCGGCTCTGCGCGACGTTCGGCATCGGCCTCAGCATGCACTCGAACAGCCACCTCGGGCTGTCACTGCTGGCGATGGTTCACCTGGCCGCCGCGACGCCCGAATTGACGTTCGCCAGCGACACCCACTACCCGTGGCAGGATGGGGCCGACGAGATCCTCGTGAATGGGCGCGTTGAGTTCGCGGGCGGCGCCGTGCGTGTGCCGACCGGCCCGGGGTTGGGCGCCGAACTCGACGGCGACGCCCTCGCACGGGGGCGAGAACGGTATGAACGCTGTGGTTACCGGAACCGCGACGACGAGGCGGAGATGCGCCGGCACGTCGATCCCGCGTGGCGCCGGGTGGTGCCCCGCTGGTGAATCGGCGCGCCGGGCCGCCTACCGCTTGACCCGGGCGACCAACTGGACGGGGTTGATGTACCGAGATTCCTCGCTCGCATGGATTCGCCGACCGCCGTCCGATCGCGTTTGACGGCCCCGGTCTCGCATGCTACCGTTCGCGCCCTTCTAGGCCCGTCGTCCCGGGTCGTCGGGAAACGAGGTGGGCATGGCGACGCGGGCTCCTGATGGCGCTTTCACCGACCCGCGGGCTGTCCGGTCGGCCGTGCGCGCTGGCGACTTCCGGGGCCACACCGCCGCCTTGATGCCGGCGTTCGCCCAGGCCAATCTGACGGTCCTGCCGCGCGATCTGGCGGACGATTTCCTGGCGTTCTGCACGCGCAATCCCAAGCCGTGCCCGGTCCTCGACGTGACGGCGCCCGGTTCGCCCGAGCCGGTCAAGATCGCGCCGGGAGCCGACGTCCGCACCGACATCCCGCGCTACCGCGTCTACCGCGATGGCGAGCTGGTCGAGGAGCGCGACGATCTGCTCGACCTCTGGCGCGACGATCTGGTCGCCTTTTTGATCGGCTGCTCGTTCACCTTCGAGGGGGAACTGATCGCCGCCGGGGTACCCGTCCGCCACATTGAAGCTGGCCGCAACGTGCCGATGTATCGTACCGACCGCCCCTGTGCACCGGCCGGGCAGTTTCGCGGCCCGCTGGTCGTCACGCTGCGTCCGATCCCGCCGGAGCACGTCGACGCGGCGATCGCCGTCACCGAGCGCTACCCGGCGGTCCACGGCGGACCGATCCACGTCGGTGATCCCGCCGACCTCGGGATAACCGACCTGGCCCGGCCGGAGTGGGGCGACCCGCCCGTGATGCGTCCGGGCGACGTGCCGGTCTTCTGGGCCTGTGGGGTGACGCCGCAGGCGGTCGCCATCGCGGCCAAGCCGCCGCTGATGCTGACCCATGCTCCGGGCCACATGCTCGTCACCGACGTACCGGTCGCATCGCTCGCGGTCTCGTGATGTCGCCATGACGTCCGGTCGGGGTACCGTCATGGTGAAATTTGGGAAAATCCGTGGGCACCTGGTCCTTGGTGTCTCGCGGGGCTTCCCTGCGGGTCTCTGGTGCCGGGGGCAAGAAGGGAGGGGGAGTCCGAACGAGGGAGGAGCGTCGTCTACGATGGACAGCGCGGAAACCGTCGCTGCCGAGGGAATCCGTCCGTAGTCGCCCGAAGGAGAGCAGGATGCGACGTCATCACCCGTGGAGTTGGAACGCGCTCGCGGTCGTTGGACTGTTGGTGCCGATGTTGACGATCAGCGCGGGCGGGGCAAGGGGCGCCGTCCAGGACGCGACGCCGGCGGCGTCCCCCGCCGCCGTCGAATGCCCGGCCGACGCGGCCGGGGCGCCGGAGGGCGGCGTCGTTCGCGTCGGGGTCATCCTGCCGCTGAGCGGCACCGCCGCCTCCGTCGGCAACGACGAGCGGGCGGCTCTCGAGTTGGCCGTCGAACTCGTCAACCAGGACCGGTCGGAGGTGTCGCTGCCACTGGCGGCAGGCGTCGGCCTGCCCACCCTCGGCAACGCCCAGGTCGAACTCGTCTTCGCCGACAGCCAGGGCCAGGCCGAAGTCGGGCAGTCGGAGGCGACCCGGTTGATCGAGGACGAGGGCGTGGTGGCGCTCTTCGGCGCCTACAACAGCGCCGTCACCCGCACCGCCAGCACCGCCGCCGAGCGCGCCGGCATCCCGTTCCTGAACGCCGAGTCCTCCTCACCCGACCTGACCGAACAGGGATACTACTGGTTCTTCCGTACCTCGCCGCACGATGGCACCTTCTCGGAGGGTATCTATGACTTCATCGAGTCGCTGAACGCCAACCAGGGCGCCGACCTCGAGACCGTCTCCCTGCTCTACGAGGACACCGACTTCGGCGTCAACAGCGCCGCCGCCCTGACCGCGCAAGCCGGGGAGCGCGGGCTGACCGTCGCCGGTGAAGTCCGCCACGCGACCGGCTCCTCGTCCCTGACCGCCGAGGTCCAAGCCTTGCAGCAGCAGGCCGCCGACGTGCTGATCCCATCGTCCTACACGACCGACGCGATCCTCACGATCCAGACCGCCCGCCAGCTCGGCTACCTGCCCAAGATGATCGTCGCCCAGGACGCCGGTTATGCCGACCCGGCCTTCGTCGAGGCGCTCGGTGCGGACGCCGAGGGTATCGCGACCCGCTCCGCCTTCTCACCGGACATCTTCGAGGTCAAGCCGGTCGCCGGCCAGGTCAACGACCTGTATCGCGCTGCCACCGGGAAAGACCTCTACGACGTCCCGGCCCGCGGCTTGACGGGCATGCTGGTCCTGCTCGACGCGATCAACCGCGCCTGCTCGACCGATCCCGAGGCGATCCGCCAGGCACTCGTCGACACCGACCTTGGCGAGGCCGACACGATCATGCCGTGGACCGGTGTCACCTTCGACGAAAATCAGCAGAACCAACTCGGTCGCGGTATCATCGTTCAGGTCCAGGGCGGCGAATACCGCACCGTGTTCCCGCCGGAGTTCGCCGTCGTCGAGCCCGTTGTCCCGCTCGCCCCGTGGGATCAGCGGTCGTAGACGTGAGGCAAGGGGAGTCAGGCGTGAGAAGAACAATGGGTCTTCTTACTCCTGACCCCTCCGACCGCTATCCTCACGCCTCGCGTCTCGAAAGGGCAACCCGTGGACGGTGACGTGCTGCTCCAGGCCATTGCCAGCGGGCTGCTGATCGGGATGGTCTACGCCCTGATCTCGCTCGGGCTGACCCTGATCTTCGGCCTGATGGAGATCGTCAACTTTGCCCACGGCGAGTTCCTGATGCTGGCGATGTACGCGGCCTTTTTTGGCCGTTCGCTCCTCGGCCTCGACCCGATGCTCTCGATGCCGGTGACCGTCGGCCTGCTCTTCCTGCTCGGGGTGCTGACCTACCGCGGTCTCATCTCGCGCATCCTGCACGCGCCGATGCTTGCCCAGATCTTCGCCACGTTCGGCCTCGGGCTGTTCCTGCGCGGTCTCGCCCAGTTCTTCTGGTCGTCCGACTTTCGCTCGGTCCCGGATCCCTTTCTGGCCGGGCTGTCGGGCGGCAACGTCAACGTGGGCACGGTCTCACTCGGGGTGCCCCAGATCGCCGCCGCCTGCCTCGCCGGGCTCGCCTTTCTCGCGCTCTACCTGTTCATCGACCGCAGCCGTACCGGCCTCGCCCTCCAGGCCGTCGCCGAAGATCGGGCGACCGCGAGCCTGATGGGCATCAACAGCGACCGGATGTTCGCGCTCGGCTGGGGGCTGGGGGCCGCCTGCGTCGGGATCGCCGGGGCCGTGCTGGCCACCTTCTATTACATCTACCCGTCGGTCGGCGTCGTCTTTGCCTTGATCGCCTTCATCACCGTCGCCCTGGGAGGATTCGGCAGCGTGCCGGGCGCGCTGGTCGCGGGGTTGCTCGTCGGCCTGGTCGAGGTCGTCAGCCCGACCCTGTTCGGCTTCTCGCCGGCCTACAAGTACGCCGTCGTCTTTGGCTTCTATCTCGTCGTGGTCCTGGTCCGCCCCCAGGGCCTGTTCGGGCGGTTCTGAGCGATGACATCCGACCCCCGTTCCCGGACTGGCCGTTGGCTCGCGGTCGCCGTGGTGCTCGTCGCCCTGGTGCTCTTCCCCCTCTTCGTGGGCGGTGGCTCCTGGTTGAACACCGCCGTTCTGGTCCTGCTCTACGCCGGGTTAGCCCAAGCCTGGAACATCCTCGGTGGCTTCGCGGGGCAGGTCTCACTCGGCAACGCCGCCTTCTTCGGCATCGGCGCCTATACGTCGACCGTGCTGCTCGACCGCTGGAACGTCAGTCCCTGGCTGGGGATGCCGGTCGGCGCCGTCGTGGCCGCCGTCTTCGCGGTGGCCGTCTTTTTCCCGTTCTTCCGCCTCGGTGGCCACTACTTCGCCATCGCCACGATCGCGCTGGCGGAGATCCTGCTCATCCTGTTCACCAACTGGGCGTTCGTTCGCGGCGCACGGGGCATCACGATCCCCTTCGTCCGCGGTCCGGACCGCCGTCCGGCCGACTCCTGGGCGTTCCTCCAGTTCAACGAGTCGCGCGTTCCCTACTACTACGTCGTGCTCGGCCTCGCCGTGTTGGCCGTCGCCACCGCGGTCGCCGTCGAGCGCTCCAAGCTCGGCTACTACCTGCGCGCGATCAAGAACGACCAGCAGGCGGCCCGGTCCCTCGGCGTTCCGGTGCTGCGCTACAAGCTGATCGCGGTCGCCATATCGGCGGCGGTGACCGCCGCCTTCGGCACCTTCTACGCCCAGTACCTGCTCTTCATCGACCCCGAGACGACGATGCGCCTGGAGCTCTCCGTGCTGATCGCCCTCGTCGCGATCCTCGGCGGGGTCGGCACGGTCGTCGGTCCTCTCCTCGGGGCGCTGGTCCTGATCCCGCTCTCCGAGGTCACCCGGAGCCAGCTGGCCGGCTCCGGCAACACGCTCGACCTCGTCCTCTACGGCGGGCTGATCATGCTGATCGCGGCCTTCCAACCCAACGGCCTGGTCGCCCTCGGGGACCGTTTTCGCCGTCGCCGGAAGGCCGTTCGGCCGTCGGGCGACGAGGCCGAGCGGGGCGAAGCGCCGCTGGTGGGCGCGCCGGGGGCGGGCAACGGATGACGGCCTTGCTCGAACTCGACGCCGTTTCCAAGCGTTTCGGCGGGCTGGATGCCAACCGCGACGTCTCTCTGGTGGTCGAGGAGGGCCAGATCGTCGGCCTGATCGGCCCGAACGGGGCCGGCAAGACGACGCTCTTCAACTGCGTCTCCGGCTTCTTCCCGCCAACCAGCGGGTCGATCCGCTTCGCCGGCCGCGAGATCGCCGGCTGGGCGCCGGAGCGGGTGCTGCGCGCCGGGCTCGCCCGCACGTTCCAGGTCGTTCGCACCTTCCCCGAGATGACGGTGCTCGACAACGTGATGATCGGCGCGTTCGCGCGCACCAACCGGGCGGGCGAGGCCAGAGCCCGCGCCGCCGAGTTGCTGGACCTCACCGGCCTCGCCGGTCGTGCCCACGCCCGTGGCGCCGACCTCACGATCGCCGACAAGAAGCGACTGGAGCTGACCCGGGCACTGGCGACCCAGCCCCGCCTCCTGATGCTCGACGAGGTGATGGCCGGGCTGAATCCCGCCGAGCGCGCCCAGGCGGTCGACCTGATCCGCGCCATCCGCGACCGGGGGACCACGGTCCTGCTGGTCGAGCACGTCATGGAGGTGGTGATGCCGATCTCCGACCATGTGGTGGTCCTCGACTCCGGTCGCAAGATCGCCGAGGGACCGCCGCGAACGGTTGTCCGCGACCCAGACGTGATCGCCGCCTACCTCGGGGAGAAGTACCGGCCGCGGGACGAGGGCACCGCCTGATGCTGCTAGAAGTCATCAACCTGAGCGCGGCCTACTCCGGGGTGCCCGCCCTCCACGATGTCAGCTTTGGCGTCGGCGAGGGTCAGATCGTCGCCCTGGTCGGTGCCAACGGCGCGGGTAAGACGACCACCCTGCGCACGATCTCGGGTCTCCTCCACCCGGTGCGGGGACAGATCGCGTTCCGTGGGCAACGCCTCGACGGTCAGCCCGCCTACCGCATCGCCGAGCTCGGCATCGCCCACGTCCCCGAAGGGCGACGGCTCTTTAGCCGGCTCACCGTCCGTCAGAACCTGCTCGTCGGCGCCCACGGCAAACGTGCCCGGGCCAGCGAGGACGAGGCGATGGAGCGCGTGTTGACGATGTTCCCGCGGCTGCGTGAGCGCGCCGATCAGCGGGCCGGCACGCTCTCCGGCGGCGAGCAGCAGATGGTCGCCATCGCCCGCGGCCTGATGCTCCGGCCGGTGCTGCTGATGCTCGACGAACCCTCGCTCGGCATCGCTCCCAAGCTCGTCGACGAGATTTTCACCACCATCCGCGCGATCGCTCGCGAAGGCACGACGATCCTCCTCGTCGAGCAGAACGTCCGCGAGTCCCTGGAACTGGCGGACCATGCGTTCGTCCTGCAGACCGGCTCGACCATCGCCGATGGCACCGGCGCGGAGATCCTCGCGTCGGACCTGATCCGCCGCGCCTACCTCGGGATGTAGAGCGGCTTGACCGTCATGGTGGGCCAGGCGGTCGGCCCGCGGAGACGACCGCCACGGGTCGTTGATTCGCCGCCTACCGCTTGACCCGGGAGACCAGCTGGACGGGGTTGATGAACCGCAGCGCCAGCAGGAGGAGCGCGGTCGTGGTCGACATGTAGATCACCGCCATGGCGTCGATCGACTGGGTCGGGCGGATGCCGGCCGCGAAGGCGGCGTAGTAGAGCGACACGACCAGCGTTTGGGTGGTGGCCCCGGCGGTGAGGAACGTCAACTCGAACATCGCGATCGTGCGGACGAGGACCAGCAGCCCGGCGGCGAGGATGCCGGGGATCGCCAGCGGCAGCAGCACGCGGGTGAAGACCCGGAACGGCGAGGCGCCCAGCATCCGGGCAGACCGCTCCAGGTTGGGGTCGATCTGCTCGATGAACGGGATCATGATCACGATGACGAAGGGGAACGCCGGTGCCAGGTTCGCCACGATCACCCCGATCAGCCGGCCGGCAAGACCGTACTCGTAGAGCATCGTCGCCAGCGGGATGCCGTAGGTGATCGGCGGCACCATGATCGGCAAGAGCAGCAGGAGCAGGACCGCGTTCTTGCCCCTGAAATTCCACCGGGCCAGGGCATACGCCGCCGGCACGCCGATCAGCAGGCTGAGCACGACGACGCTGATGGCAACGACCAGCGTGACGCGCAGCACCCGCCAGAGGGAAAATTCGTCGACCGCGAAGCGATACCACCGGGTCGTGTAGCCGTCGGGCAGCCATCCCCCGAACCAGGAACTCGCGAACGAGTTGAAGAGCACGGTGAAGAAGATGCCACCGACGAGGGCAATGAAGAACAAGATGAAGGCGTATACCAGCCAGACCGTCGGGCTCGCGGCGATGCCGCGCTGACGCCCCGCCACCAACCGTCCCTCCGTTGTGCCGGCACCCGCGCTCATCGGCCCATCGCTCCGTCCCCTTTACCCTTTGCCGCCGGTGGCCGGTCCACGGTACAGTCGCGACCGCCCCACGAGCACGACCGCCAGCACGGATAGCTCGATCCCGGCCATGATGATCGCGATGGCCGAGCCGGCCGAATAGTCGAAGCGTTCATAGGCTGCCTGCCAGGCCGCGAGCGCGATGGTGGCCACGAACGAGAGGGCAAACGCGGTGGCGATGCCGGGGATCATCAGTGGGAGTATGATGCGACGGAATCGCTGCCAGGCGCCCGCCCCCAGCATCTGGGCGGCCCGCTCCAGGTTCGGGTCGATCCCCGAGACGAAGCCGAGGAGGAGCAGGAAAACCACCGGAAACTCGGCGATCGCCAGCGAGATCACGACCCCGGTCGCGTTGTGGACGAGACGGACCGGATCATCGGTGATACCCAGGAGGAGCAGGGTCTTGTTGAACCAGCCGCGCGGCCCGAAGAAGCTGAGCATCCCCTGGGCGATCAGCACGGTGCCGAGCGTCATCGGGATCACGAACAGACCGGTGATCACGCGCTGCCCACGAATCCGGCGCCGCATCCGGTAGGCCAGCGGGATCGCCACGGCGAGGTTGATCAGCGTGGCCGGTAACGCGAGCCGCAGGGTGTTGCCGATCGTCGCCCGCTCCCTATCGTCGCCGAAGAAGGCGGTGTAATTGGCGAAGAGTCCGCCCGACTCCGGCTGCAAGGAGAGCCTCAACCCATAGAACAAGGGATAGATGAAGAGGAGCAGCACCAGCAGCAGCGCCGGGCACAGCAGGAGCAGGCCTAGCCGTTCCTTCCCCCGGCCCCGTCTCGGGCTCGCCCTACGCGGGGTCGTGTCGCTCGTGGGCCGGGCGATCGGCAGGCTTCGCGCCATCTAGACCTTCTCCCCCGCATCCTCCGCTGGAAAAACGAGGAGACGTTCCGGTGGCAACCGCAGGGCGACCGCGTCGCCCTGGCGCCAGAGGTCCTCCGTCCGGGCGATGATCTCCTCCGTCAAGCCGCTCCGCACGCTCACCTCGATGCCGTTCCCCACGAACTCGACCGTTTCCGCCAGACCGGGAACCGTGTTCGCGCCCTCCTGGCCCCGGGCCAAGAGCATGACGTGCTCCGGCCGGATCACCGCGATCGCTTCGTCTCCGGGGGTGAGATCGCCGCGTGGGGTGCCCGTCAACGTGACCCCCGACGCGGTCTCCACCTGAACATCTCCCGCCGCCGCGACCACGCGGACCGGCAGGAGGTTCCGTGCGCCGAGGAAGTTGGCCGCATACGCGCTGGCCGGCTCCAAATAGACCTGGCGCGGGGTGCCGACCTGGCGGATCAGCCCCTGCCGCATCAGCACGATGCGATCGGAGAGGGACAATGCCTCCTCCTGATCGTGGGTGACGTAGATCGTCGTCAGCCCTAACGCCTGGTGCAGGCGCCGGATCTCCGTTCGCATCTCCAGGCGCAGCTTGGCGTCGAGGTTGCTGAGGGGTTCGTCCATCAGCATCAGGCGTGGCTCGGTGACGACCGCCCGGGCGATCGCGATCCGCTGTTGCTGGCCGCCCGAGAGCTGCGCCGGGTACTTGTCGCGTTGGTCTCTCAGCCGTACCAGTGTCAGCACCCGGTCCACGCGCTCCCCGATCTGCGCTTTGGGTACCCGCTGCATCTCGAGTCCGAAGGCGACGTTCCGGCCGACGGTGAGGTGCGGAAAGAGGGCGTAGTTCTGGAAGACCATCCCGAAGCGCCGGCGTTCGGGAGACGTCCGCACCACGCTTTCGCCGTCGAGTTCGATCTCCCCGTCATCCGGTTCGAGCAAGCCAGCCATGCAGTTGAGGGCCGTCGTCTTGCCGCAGCCGGACGGGCCGAGCAGGCTGATGAACTCGCCGCCGCGCACGTCGAGGTCGAAGTCCCGCAACGCCGCGAGATCACCGAACCGTTTGGTCAGGTTCCGAATCCGGAGCCACTCGATCCGCGGGGCAGGACGTTCCGTCGTCAGCAGATCCTTCGTCGCGGCGCGTTGGTCGTGCGCGGGCGCCTGCATCGACGATCCTGTCCTGAGTGTGCGTGCTATCGAACAACCCTGACCTGGCGGGGACGCGACGGGCAACGGATACAGACGACGGGAGGCGGAACCCGACGCCTATGGGGGCGTCGCCCACGGCCGGCGAATACGAACCGGTCCGCGTCAAACCAATGTCCGTTGGGATGGTGAGCCCGCCCGCTCTCTCACGGGGTGCGGATGATGGCCCGGGTCCACGGGTGGACGGCCGTCCCCCCGTGGACCCGGCGCCGCTAGGTCACCTTGCCGCTGCCGATCCGCTCATCCCAGATGGCGAACGCCTTCACCAGGTTGACGGCATCGAGGGGTAGCTCGACCTTGGCGGTCGCGATCAATTCGTCGAACTCGGGCCGCCGCACCGACGCGACCGCCTCTTGGCTCTCGGCCGGCGCCATCTCGAGGGTCACGTCCTTGACCGCCGGACCGGGGTAGAAGTAGCCCTGGTCATAGGCCTTCGCCTGCTGCTCCGGCCGGAGCATCCAACCCATCAGGTTGAGGACCACGCTGTTTCGCACCTCGTCGAGTCCCTTCGGGATCACCACGAATTGCGCGTCGGCGAGCAGCGGCCCATTCGGGAAGGTCACCGCCTGGAAGTCCATCGGCACGGTCCCGAGGAGGCGCGGGTTCATGTCCCAGCCCATCGTCGTGGCGACCATCGAGCGGCTACCCTGGCCGAGCTCCTGCATCGTCGCGCCGGTGCCGGAGGGGTAGTACTCGATGTGCTCACCGAGCTGTTCCAGATAGGTCCAGGTCTTCTCCCAGCCCGTCTCCGGGTTCTTCGGGTCGGTGTCGCCGAGGTGGTACGGCAGCGCCATGATCCAGCCCCGGCCCGGCCCGGAGTTGGCTGGCCGCGCGTACATCACCTGCCCCGAGTTCTCTGTCGCGTAGGCCAGCAACTCCTCGACGGTGGTCGGGGGGGTGGGGACCATTTCGGGGTTGTAGGTGAATGTCGGGCCGTAGTTGCCGAAGACGACGTTTATGCCGAATCCCTGGGCTAGCTCCTGCGCACCCGGGTTGATCAGGCTCTCCATCAGGTTGGGGAACGCGCTCTCCTGGTCGGGCAGCAGCTTGAGCCAGAGGTCTTGCTCGATGCCGGCCGAGAGACCGTCGGTCCCGGTCAGTACCATGTGGATGTCCGCCCGGCCCGCGGCCTGCTGCGCCTGGATCTTCGCCGCCAGTTCGGGCGAGGTGGCCTTGGTGAACTCGA
>JBBJOE010000280.1:0-4344 GCA_037721765.1 Thermomicrobiales bacterium | reverse complement strand
CGATCGCCCGGGACCCTGGCCACCCCCGGCCGGGAAGCGACGCCAACACAAAGGGGATGGCTGCCGCCTATCTCGATCTATCGTCTTCCGACTTCCGACTTCCGACTTCCGACTTCCGACTCCCGACTCCCGACTGCCAAGGCCAGGCGGCGTATCATTAGCCATGATCGATCGGGCGGCCTGGTGCGGCCCGGGGATGGCCAAGATGCCGTCTCTGGGCCGGACGAACGGCGCCCATTTGGCGAGTCACCGAGGGATACACTGCATGGTCGCGACGATGGGGACAGGAACTGGCGAGGTCCGGACACGGGATCAAGTCGAGGTCGCCGATACGTGGGACCTCTCGGACATTTTTCCCGACCAAACCGCCTGGGAGGCGGACGCCGAGCGGGCCCGCCAGCAACTGGCGACCGTCGCCTCGCACCGCGACATGCTCGGCGCCAGCCCGATGGCCCTCTACGTGGCCCTCAATGATGCCATGGAAGCCCGCCACACCATCGAGCGCCTGATCACCTACGCCGCCCTCCGCCGCGACGAGGACACCACCAATACTCAGTCGCTGGCCCGGTTCGAGCGCGCCACCGCGATCGCGATCGAGGCCGCCGAGGCGATGGCCTACGTCGATCCCGAAATCCTGGCCCTGCCGCCCGAGACGCTGGACGAGTTCATCGCCGCCCCGGTCCTGGTCGGTTACCGCCACATGCTGGAGGACCTCCGCCGCCAGCGGCCCCACGTCCGCTCGATCGAGGTCGAGGAGGTCCTGGCCCAGGCCGCCGACACGACTCGCACCGCCTCCGACGCCTTCGGCGCCCTGGACAACGCCGACCTGACCTACGGCATGGTCCACGACGAGGACGGCAACGAGGTCGAGCTGACCAAGGCCCGGTTTGGCCTGTTGCTGGAGAGCAAGGACCGCGCGGTCCGGCGCGAGGCGCACGAGACCCTGAGCGCCGCCTACCTGGCCCACCGCTACACGCTCGCCAGCCTGTACGGCGCCTCGGTCCGGAAGGACGTCTTCTACGCCAAGGTCCACCGTCACGACTCGGTTCGCGCCGCCGCCCTGTTCGGTAACAACATCCCCGAGGCCGTCTATGACAGCCTGCTCGATGCCGTCAAAGAGGCCCGGCCGGCCCTGGAAGGCTATTTCGCCCTCCGCCAGCGCATCCTGGGGCTTGACTCCCTCGCGCTGTACGACCTCCGGGTCCCGCTCGCCCCGACCCCGCGCCGCCACTACCCCTATGCCGAGGCGGTCGAGACGGTCCTCGCCGGCCTGGAACCCCTCGGCCGCCAGTACGTCGATGACCTGGCCGCCGGGTTCGAGGGCCGCTGGGTCGATGTCCACGAGACCAAGGGCAAGCGGTCCGGCGCCTACTCGTGGGGGGCCTACGGTTCCCACCCCGTCATCCTGATGAACTGGAACGGCACCCTCTCCGACGTCTTCACCCTCGCCCACGAGGCGGGCCACGCGATGCACAGCTTCACCAGCGACGCGGCCCAGCCCTACCAGAACGCGCAGTACACCATCTTCCTGGCGGAGATCGCCTCGACCCTGAACGAGGTCCTGCTGACCTGGCACCTGCTCGGCCAGACGCCGGAGGACGACCTGCTGGGCCGGTTCGAACTGCTGAACCGGTTCGCCGACGGCATCTTCTCCACCCTGATCACCCAGGCCCTCTACGCCGACTTCGAGGCGGAGACCCACCGCCGCGTCGAGGCGGGCCAGCCGCTGACCGTCGATACCCTCTCCGACCTGTTCAGCGACCTCCAGCGGGCCTACCTGCCCGGCGTCGAGATCGACGAGAACGCCGGCATCCGCTGGGGCCGCATCCCCCACTTCTACCGCGCCTTCTACGTCTACCAGTACGCGACCGGGATGTCGGCGGCGATCGCCCTGGCCAAGGCGATCCGCGACGAGGGCGAACCCGCCGCCGAGCGCTACCGGGGCATGCTGGCCGCCGGGGGGTCGGACTACTCGCTCAACATCCTGAACCGGGCCGGGGTCGACCTGACGTCGCCGGAATCGGTCCGCGCCGCCCTGGCCGAGTTCCGGGTCACCGTCGAGGAGATGGGCCGGTTGGTCGACCGCGGGGTCCTCGACCTCGCGGCGGCCGCCGCCGGCGCGGGCACCGCCGATGCCTGACCGCACCGGGCCGGACGATACGATGGGCGAGGGATATCCGGGAGAGCCCGGGCCGACCCCGGCCGAGCGCGACGCCACGCTCCACGAGGTGGCCCGGGCCATGTTCCCCGACGCCACGGCGATGTTGCCCGGCAGCCCCGGCGACCACCTGTTGCGAATCGAGCGGCCAGGCGAGACCTGGTGCGTGCGGCGCTGGCGGCCGGGCACGAACCTGAGCCGGATCGCGTTCGTCCATGCCGCCCTGCGGGCCGCCCACGCGGCGGAGATCGACGCCGTGCCCCACGTCGCGACGTTGCCCGGGGGGATGACGGGTATGACGGTCGTCGGGGTCGACCGGGCGGTGGTCAGCCGGGACGGCGCTTTCTTCGATGCCCAATCGTGGGTCTCGGGCCGGCCGCTGGCTCGCGGCCTGGCGTTCGTCAACCTCGGCGGCGAGCACCCGAACGTGCCCGCCCCCATCCTCCGGGCGGCGGTGGTCGAGACGGCCACACTGCTGGCCCGCCTGCACGGGACGATGATCCCGGCCCTCTCCAGCGAGGACCGGCCAGCGATGACCCTCGGTCGCCTCGGGAACGTGGTCGACCAGACCTGGCGCGCCCACCAGCACCGCCTCGGCCCGGCCGCCCCGCTCGATCCGCTCGTCCGCCGCTGGCGGACGGCCGGGCGCCGGGCGATGCCGCTGGCCCTCGACCTGGTCGGGGAGCGCGGCCCGCGCGACGGCGACGATCTCGTCGTGGCCCAGGGCGACCTCTGGCCGGCCCACGTCATGTCCGACCGGCAGGGTCGCTCGCGCGGCGTCTCCGGGATCATCGATTGGACCGACGCCGTCGCCGGGTCCCCCGCGATCGACCTCGCCCACCTCGTCGCCCACTTCGGCGGCTGGCGGGCCGACACCGTCGAGGAGGTCCTCGGGGCCTACACCGCCGTTCGTCCCCTGAGCCCGATGGCCCGCGGGATGTTGCCCGCCGTGGCCACCCTCGACCTGGTCGCCGAGGCGGGCTACCTGCTTACCCTGGCCAACCAGGATGACGTGAAACGTCTCGGGCGGGACCTCCGCGACATCCGGGACGGGGCCGAGATGATGATCCAATCGCTGGAGATCCTCTCGTCCGTCCTGGCCCACGGCGAGGAGCACGCCCCCCGGAACGCTCGTCCCTGGGTGCGGTGGTCGCCCGCGGAGTCCGGCGAGCGGGGCGCCCGGGTACGCGGCCTGCGCCCTGGCGCGGGCCGCGTACCCGGATGGGACTCGGGCCGGGAGCAGCGCCTGGCGGCTACCGGGGCCAACGACGACGGGATAGACGATGCCATGCCGGCGCGGCCCGCCAGGTCGGGTCGGTCGGCCCGGGACGATGGCGACTCCCTGCCGGGCGGTGGGGGCGGACGCCGGAGCGGGCCAGGGCCCGGTCGCGGCCGACCTGGCCCGGGTCGACGGGGAGCGCCCCCGGCCCGGGGACCGGCGGCCGGTCCTTCGTCCGGCTCACCGTCCGGGCCGGCACCCGGTTCACCCGCCGGGCGACCGGCCCGTTCGGGGTCGGGGAGGGCACGTGGCGATCGTGCGCCGTCGGGCCCCCGCGCGCTTCGCCCCGGCAGCCCGAAGGGGCGCGGCCCAGATGGCGGCCGGCTCGGCGAGCGCCCGGCGCGTCGCTCCCGGACCGAGGGTGGCGAGACCAGGCCGGACAACGGCGAGGCCCGGGCCAGCGACGGTGAGTCCCGGGCCGAACATGGTGCGCGGGAACGCGGGCTAGAAGAGGCGACCGGCCAGCGCGACCAGGGCGGCCCAGGCGACGAGTAGGGCCACCAGGCCGACCGTGACCCCGGCGAAGACGAGGACCAGGCTGACCAGGGCGCCCCGGTTGGCCTCCTGCCGGTCGCGTCGCTCGGCGGCCGTCGGGTCGCGACGGAACTTCCCGCCGAGCGGGTCAGATCCCGCCGCCGGACCGGTCGCGAAGCCGCCCACGTACCGGCTCATGATCTGGTCCTGGACCACCTGCTGCTGGATCGTGCGGTCGTAGGCCTGCCGTGCGAACGGTTTGGACAAGGTCGCGTAGGCCTCGTTGATCCGCTTCGCCTGCTCCTCGGCCGATGCCCGTCGCCCCTCCCCCTGGCGGTCGGGGTGGAACCGCTTCATCGCCGCCCGGTAGGCCCGGGCGACCTGGGCCGGCGTCGCGTCGATCGGCACCCCGAGCGTCTCGTAGTGCGTCCCC
>JBBJOE010000279.1:0-4389 GCA_037721765.1 Thermomicrobiales bacterium | reverse complement strand
AACACCGCCTGGACATCGAGCCCCTCGTCCGCCGCGGCCGCGATCGCCCTCCGCAGGGTCGCCCGCGGGCAGAATGCCCACAGCCGGCGATCGAGCGTCATCAGATCACACATCATCTGCCCCGTCCGGGGGGCATACGGAAGCACGGTGAACGACGACGGGTCGGGCACCAGCCGCACCTCCCCCACCGCCGTCATGCCCGGGATATCGAGCAGGTCGTCGAGTGCGTTCGAGGCCATCTGGGCGGTGGTCAGGGCGATGCCCTCCTCGATCCGGTCAGCCAGTCCGGCCGCGTGGGTCGCCTTTCCCCGGACGATCCCCCCGAAGTCGGCATATAAGAACCGGACCAGCCGCAGGTCCATCGCGTGGGCACTCTTCACCACGCGGTCCACGTCCCGCTCCCGTGCCTCTGCCCCGCGGTCCATCCCTTGCCCCTTCGTCTCGACGTCACCCCACCGCCCACCGTCCGGACCGGGCAACCTCGTCCCGGGTACGCCCGGGCGAGCGACCTTCCATACCGGGTATCCTACCAGCATGGCATCGGTGCCCCCGTCGTCTCAGGATAGGTCTGCCATGTTTGCCCGAACCCCGACCCGCTCCTTGCGCCAGACCACCCGTCTCGTTGCTCCGCTCGCGATGGCCCCGACCCTCGTTTTGGCCGGACTCTCGGCCCTCGCCCTCGTCGGGCCCGGGTCCCCGTCCGGTGCGACGGCCCAGGGCGGGACCCCGGCCGCGGCCAGTGTCCCGGCCGCCGATTGCCGGGTCGAGCCGCGCGTGGTCACCGGCTGGGACGGCACGCCAGCCGCCGGGGTCGAGATACCCCCGGTGACCACCGACGGACCGTTCGTCCCCCCCACCGGCCAGACCCCGGACGCCGGGACCGTCGCCGCCGTCACCGCGACGATCACCGAGTCGCTCGCCTGCGCCAACGCGGGTGATGTGCCCCGCCTCCTCGCCCTCGCTAGTGACCGCTTCGTCCGCGCGCTCTTCACCGGCGACGCGGCGGCCCCCGAAGCCGAGGTCCTGGCGTCCATCTCGGCCCCGGCGACCCCCGTCGCCACGGCGGACCTGCTGACCCTCATCGCCATCGGCCCCGTCGTCCTCCTCGACGACGGCCGCATCGCCGCCACGGTCTCGACCCGAGACCAGACCGTCACCTACGACGATGTCGTCTATCTCGTCAACGGAGGCGATCGCTGGCTGATCGACGATTCCGTCGCCATCGACTCCAGCACCCAAGTCCCCGCCTCCCCCCCCCCCCCCCCCCGACGGCCCCCCCCTTGCCCCCCCTGACGTCCCGCCCTTGACCCCTCCGGTCTCTCGTCTTCCGTCTTCCGACTACCGACTACCGACTCTCGTAGGAGGCCCCGGCCATGGTCCTGGCGACTCATCCCGATCCCGGCGAGACGCTGCCACCCGGCTTGGGGCCGGTTGAACTGGAGACCCTGGAGGCGATCGAGCGCCGCGTCCTCTGGCTCTCGACGGCGATCGTCCACCACGCCAACGCGGTCCGCCCCAACCCGGAGAAGACCAAGGTCGGCGGCCACCAGGCCTCATCGGCCTCGGTCGTCTCCATCATGACCGCGCTGTACTTCCATCTCCTCCGGTCCGGTGACCGGGTCTCGATCAAGCCCCACGCCTCTCCCGCCTTCCACGCCTGCCAGTACCTGCTCGGCCGTCTCGACCGGGCGTATCTGACGACCCTCCGCGAGTTCGGCGGCCTCCAGGCCTACCCCAGCCGGACGAAGGATCCCGACCCGGTCGATTTCTCGACCGGGTCCGTCGGCCTCGGCGCCGTCGCCCCCATCTTCGCCGCCCTGGCCCACCGCTACAACCACCATCACTTCGGCGACACCCACCTGACCTCGGGCCGCTTCGTCTCGCTGCTCGGCGACGCCGAGTTGGACGAGGGCAACGTCTGGGAGGCGGTCGCCGAAGAGGCGATCCAGGGCCTCGGCAACGTGATCTGGATCGTCGACCTCAACCGCCAGAGCCTCGACCGGGTGATCCCCGGCGTCCGCGCCTCCCGTCTCAAAGCCCTGTTCGCCGGGGCGGGCTGGGAGGTGTTGGAAGCCAAGTACGGCACCCGCCTCGGGGCCGAGATGGGGCGTGGTGAGCCGGGCGCGGCCCTGCGCCGTCGCATCGACGAGATGAGCAACGAGGAATATCAGGCCCTGATCCGGATCGTGGACGGCGCCCGCCTCCGCCAGCGCTTGGCCGACGTAGCCGACTTGACCGCCCGGGACAACATCTTGGCCGCCGTCGCCGGCGTCGAAGACGCGGACCTCCAGCCACTAATCGCCAACCTCGGTGGTCATGACCTCCCTCGCCTGATCGAGGTCTTCGGTGAGGCCGACCGGGTACCGGACCGCCCGGTCGTGATCTTCGCCTACACCGTCAAGGGGTGGGGCCTCCCCTTCGCCGGAGACCCACTCAATCACTCCCAACTGCTCACCGGCCAGCAGATGGACACCCTGCGGGACGGTTTCGGGATCGATCCGGACGACCACTGGGCCCCGTTCCCCGCCGACTCGGCGGCGGCCGCCTGGTGCGCCCGATCGGCCGACCGGCTCGCCGAGGACCGCCCGGCCGGTCCGGTCTTTGCCGCCGCCGGTGTCCCCGCTCGCCTCGACGCCCGTCATCCCAAGACGACCTCCTCTCAGGAAGCCCTCGGCCGCGCCCTGACCCGCCTGACCGAGGTCTCGGGGCTCGGGGAGCGGATCGTGACGCTCTCGCCCGACGTCGCCACCTCGACTCACCTCTCGGGATGGATCAACAAGGTCGGCGTCTTCGCCCCGGAGGCGTCGCGTGATTACGAGGCCGAAGGACGGAAGATGATCACCTGGCAGCCGGGCCCGACCGGTCGCCACATCGAACTCGGCATCAGCGAGATGAACCTGTTCATGGCCCTCGGCCAGTTCGGCCTGGCCCACGAACTGACCGGCGAACACCTGATCCCCATCGGCACCGTCTACGACCCATTCGTCTGCCGGGGCCTCGACGCCCTGATCTACAGCCTCTACGTCGGGGCCAAGATGATCTTCGCCGGGACACCCGCCGGAGTGTCCCTCAGCCCGGAGGGCGGCGCCCACCAGAGCACCGTCACCCCGTCCCTCGGCATCGAGCTGCCGGGCCTCGTCAGTTACGAACCGTGCTTCGGCCAGGAGGTCGACGCCGTCCTCCTCGACGCGATCCGGCGATGTTCCGACCGCGAGCGGGGCACCTCGACCTACCTGCGCCTCTCCACCAAGCCGATCGACCAGTCCCTGGCCACCGAGGCCGTCGCCCGCCTCGGCGAGGACGAACGGCTCCGCCAAGTCCTGCTCGGCGGCTACCGCCTGATCGACCGGACGGTCGCCACCCCGGACCTGCCCGTCACCGACGCGGTGACCATCGCCGCCGCCGGGATCATGGTGCCGGAAGCGGTCGAGGCGGCCCACCGCCTCCACGCCGAGGGCATCGCCGCCTCGGTCATCAATGTCACGAGCGGCGATCGCCTCTTCGCGACCCTGCGCTCCGTCCGCCGGGCCCAATTGACCGATGCCCGGGCCAGCCTAGACCTCGGTCACCTCGCCACCCTGTTCCCGGCGGCGGAGCGCCGCGTCCCGCTGGTCACCGTCCAGGACGGCGCCTCGCATGCCTTCGCCTTCCTCGGTGGCGTCCACGGCGTGCCGGTCGTCCCCCTCGGCGTCGACCAGTTCGGCCAGTCGGGCAGCCGTGCCGCCCTCTATCACACCGTCGGCATCGACGTCGACACCATCGTCAACGCCGCGATGGTCGCCCATGACCTCGCCAACGACCGGGCCTGAGCTCAGCTTGGTGAACGGCGCGGGAGGCCATGCCGCGCAAAGCGGTCCGTCGCCGACGGACCACGGGTTCAGATGCCGGGACGGCGTTCGACCGGGAGTACTCGCTACCCCGATCCGGCACTGAGCCCGCGACGTGCCTCCGGACGCCACGGTAGCCGGGGACGTACCGGTGAACCGGTCGGTCGGATAGCAGCCCTGAGCCACCACCTTGGCCGTGGGCAATTGATCACGCCTCTCTTGCCGAACGACCCTGCGGTTCCCGCGACCACATAGCGGAGGACGTCGACGGGAGGCTGTGGCAGGAGACGGCCGGAGGCGTGTCAACTGGGAGCGGCTACCGGGCGAGACCGGTTCGGCTCCGGCACCGCCGACTCTACCCACTTGCCCCATGTTCGCGCGAGAACTTCGGAGCGGTGGTTCCACCGCCGGGGCAGCAGCCGCGATGTCCGGTAGTGGCGTCCCAGGATGTGGACGGCATGGATTCTGGCCGCTGTCATTCGCCACGAGGTGTGGGCCACCGTTCCCAACCCCGGTACCTACCCGAGCCGCAACACTGCCGCGCCTATTCCGCGGGTCTGGG
>JBBJOE010000031.1:0-15774 GCA_037721765.1 Thermomicrobiales bacterium | reverse complement strand
CCGCGAGCTCGCGATCCAGGTCGCCGAGGCGCTCCACAAGTACGGCCGCCACAAGGAAGTGGAAACCCTGCCGATCTACGGTGGCCAGGCATACGAACGGCAGTTCCGGGGTCTCCAGCGCGGCGTCCAGATCGTGGTCGGCACACCGGGCCGGGTGATGGACCACATGCGCCGGGGCACCCTCGACCTCGACGCCCTGGCGTTCTTCGTCCTCGACGAGGCCGACGAGATGCTGGACATGGGCTTCATCGAAGACATCGAGTGGATCCTCCAGCAGGTTCCGGCCTCGCGCCAGACGGCACTCTTCTCGGCCACCATGCCGCCCCGGATCGTGGACCTGGCCCGGACCCACATGCGGGAGCCCCGCAGGATCAGCGTCGCTGGCAAGCAGATGACGGTGCCGGAGACGCGCCAGACCTATTTCGAGGTGCCGCGCTCCCGGAAGACCGACGCCCTGACCCGCATCCTCGACGCCGAGGAACCCGGTTCTGCCATGATCTTCTGCCGGACCAAGCACCAGGTCGATGAGTTGGGCGAATCCCTGCTGGCCCGCGGGTACGCGGTCGAGACCCTGCACGGCGATCTCTCGCAGGCCCAGCGGGACCGGGTGATGCGCCGGTTCCGCGGCAACCAGGCCGACATCCTGATCGCCACCGACGTGGCGGCCCGGGGCCTCGACATCCCCGAGGTCAGCCACGTCATCAACTACGACATCCCAGAGAGCGCCGAGGCCTACGTCCACCGGATCGGCCGGACCGGCCGGGCCGGGCGAAACGGGGAGGCGATCACCCTCATCACCCCGCGCGAGACCCGCTGGCTGCGCCAGATCGAGCGGATCGTGAAGGCTCCGATCGAGGCTCGCCGCCTGCCGACCCTCTCCGATGTCGCCGAGCGGCGCCGCGAGGCGATGAAGCAGCAGATCGAGGAAGTGCTCAAGAACGCCGACCAGTTTGCCCCCTATGTCGAGGTGGTCGATAGCCTGACCGACGACCGGGACGCGGTCGAGGTCGCGGCGGCAATCCTCAAGCTCTACGCCGACGAGACCGGCCGGGCGACGCCTGAGAACCTGAAGGAAGACGACCTGGCGACGTTCTCGACCGCCGACCGCGGCCGCCGGGAGACCGGGATGGTCCGGTTGTTCGTCAACATCGGCCGTAACCAGGGCGTCCGGCCGCAGGACATGGTCGGGGCGATCGCGAACGAGGCCGGCATCCCCGGCCGCAGCATCGGGGCGATCGACATCCTCGAGGCCTACACCTACGTCGATGTGCCTGCCGATGTCTCGGCCCAGGTGGTGACGGCCCTGAATCGCACGTCCATCAAGGGGCGGCCCGTCTCGGCGGAGGTCGCCCCCCAGGGCAGCGGGCGCCCGGCCCGTGAAGACCGGGGCGGGCCGGGCGGTGGCGGCCCGGGTGGCGGCGGTCGCCCGAACGACCGGTTCGGTGGCGGGCGCGGTGACCGGCCGCCGGGCGGCGGCAACCGCTTCGGCGGCCCGCGCCGGGACGACGACCGTTCCCGTGGCGATCGCAACGACCGGAGCCGGGGCGCGGGCAGCGTCCGGTTCAACGACGACCGGGGTTCGCGACCGTCACCGGAGGGTGGCCCGCCCCGGGGCGACCGCCCCTGGACCGAGCGTCCCCCGGCCGGCGCCCCCGCCCGTGGGGGCCGGGACCGCACCGACACACCCGACGCCCCGCCCCGCAACGACCGGCCCTTCCGCGACCGTGATGACCGGCCGCCCTTCCGAGCCCGCGACGACCGCGGTGGTCCTCCCCCCCGGCGACCGGCCGATGGGCCCGACACTCGATCATTCGACGGAGGGCCCCGGCCGTTCCGGGATGACGACCGTGCCCCTCGGCCCGCGCGGGAGGACGACCGCGCCCCGCGACCGGCCCGCGACGATGACCGGGGGTTCCGCGAGTAGGGGAGAAGGTTCGCCTCTGGCGACACCGACGATGTGGATTGAAGCGATATGGAGAACGGGTCCCGGTCAGCGCTGACCGGGACCCGTTCTCCATATCGTGCCGTGCGCGTCGACCACTCACCGGGCCCGCGTCAGGTTCAGTCGTCCCACCATTCGCTGGCGATACGCCGACCGGACCGGGTGACCGGTTCGCTGGTCAAAGTCAATGGAGTGTCGTTCGCACGATCGGGAAGACTCATCCGCGCCTTGGCCGCGTCAGGCCCCCCATCCGGCTCCGTGGCCGTTCGTCCCGTGATCACCATCCGGTGAGCCACTTTGGCATCGGCGAGCCGTGGCCGCTCTGCCGGGTCGTCGACTGTCGCGGCCATCTGTTGGCCTTTCCCGAGAACCGTACAACGGACCGCCATTGGACGTTGCCAGTGGGACACGGTGATGCTTTCCCGCACCGGTGCAGAAGCATTGAGACCTTCGTCGCATTGAATGCGGTGGGCCGGCATTCATCGGACCGATCACGGGCATCCGGCACTGTCGCGTTCGTGACCGCGGGGTGAATGCCACGCCACATCAACGCGATGGGGTGTCGACAGACGGACGAGCCAGTCAGTTCAGTCCACCAGCCGGAGAATCGACCGGATTTCACCGGTCGGTCCGCGGACCAAGACTTCGTCTGCCATCCCGGCGAACAAGCCGTGCTCGACCACGCCCGTCGTGGCCTTCACGGCAGAGCCGAGCGCGACGATGTCCGGTCCCGGCGGGATGACGCCGTCGAGGATGACGTGCCCGCCGTCGGTCATGAACGGCGCGGTATCGGGGGAGGGGACGCGTATCTGAGTCTCGATCCCCAGGGAGCGGAGGCGCGACGCGGTCGACTCCCAGGCGAAGGGTACGACCTCGATCGGGATGGGCGCCCGTGTGCCGAGACGGGGCACGAGCTTTTCTTCGGCGACGATGATCAGGTAACGCCGTCCGGCGAGGGCGACGATCTTCTCGCGCAGCAAGGCGCCGCCGAGTCCCTTGATCAGGTTGAGGTCGGGATCGACTTCGTCGGCCCCATCGATGACCAGATCGAGCGTCGATACGTCGTCGAGGGTCCTGAGCGGGATGCCGAGACGCTGGGCCAAGGTAGCCGACCGGACCGACGTCGCGACTCCCACGATCGACAACCCGATCGCGACCCGCCTCCCGAGGGCCCGGATGAAGGCTTCGGCGGTCGATCCCGATCCGAGGCCGACCGTCATGCCGCCTTCGACCCGGGCCGCGGCGGCCTCGCCGATCTGGTCGAGCCTGGCGGGCTCAGCCATTGGTCGCATCCTCGCCCGCGTCGGCGGACCCCTCGCCGAGGTGGGCCGCCGCCGCCTCATCGACGAGCCAGCGGAGCCGTCCGCCGGTGGGCCGGATCACCTGGGAAGGCAGGTCGTCGACCCGCTCCGGACCGAACAGGACATCGCGCAGGATGTCCGCCTTCGCCGCCCCGCCGACCAGGAAGACGATCTCGCGCCCGGCGTTGAGGAGGGGCGGCGTGAAGGTCAACCGGGTCGCGTCGAGCTTGGGGACGTGGTGGGCGACGACCAGCGCGTCCCGCTCGTGGATCGCGGCCGTGCCGGGGAAGAGCGAGGCGGTGTGACCATCGTCACCCATCCCGAGCAGGATGAGGTCCATCACCGGCACGCCGGCCGTCTCACCCGAGATGGTGCGGAGGCGGGTAGCGTAAGCGTCAGCCGCGAGGGCCGCGTCCGGGAATTCGACGGGGAACGGGTTGATCCGACCCGGTGACACGCCGACTTTGTCCAGGAACGTGCGCATCGCCACCCCGGCATTACTCTCGTCGCTGTCCAGCGGCACCCAGCGCTCGTCGCCCCAGAAGAACTCGATCGATGCCCAGGCGATCGAGGTCCGGTAGGGGTCCTGAGCCAGGAGTTCCCCCATCCGGCGAGGCGTTGATCCGCCCGACAGGGCAACGAGCGCGAGTGCCCGGGCCTCGACGGCCCGGGTCACGACCCCGGCGAACGTGGCGGCCGCCGCCCGGGCCAACGCCTCCGGGTCCGCGTAGACCAGCACGTCACCACGGGCTCCCGCCCGGATGGTTCTCAGCGGGGCATGGTCATCTGTCGTCATCGATCCGGCTTCGCTCATGCCGTCCTCATCTCCGGTGCGACCCAGCGGCTGGCGTGGTCGAGGGCGAGTTCGTAGACGCGGTCCCAGCCGCCCTCGTCGAGGGCGATCCCCAGCAATTCCGCGTCGCTCGGGATGGGCGACAGCACGACGCGGCTGACATGGGTGAGGTCTCGACTGTTGCTCGACGTCGTCAGGTCGTGGGCCGAGGTCCGCTCGACCGAGAATGTGGCGGCGTCCGGCCCCCCGGTCCGGAGCGAGATCGCGCCCAGGCCGGCGGCGAAGCTGCTTTGGTAGTGAGGACGGAAGCGGATGACCGCGTTGACCCCACTCCAATGTCCCGGCCGGGTCGAGACGGCCAATCTGTAGCCGGTCCGGGTCCGTTCCAACGCTCCCGTCGGCACCCAGTCGAGGGAGGAGACCAGCCATCCGGCCAGCAGGAGGGCGGCGGAGAAGCCAGAGATCCCCTTCTCATTGGCGGGCGCGTAGACGATCTCGACATCCGTGATGGCACCCAGGGCCGGCCGGGTCGCCGGGGAATCGAAGAACTGCGCCACCAGCTGGCGCCAGATGGCCAGCCGCTGCCAGGTGAAATCCGACACCCGGGGGCACCGGTTGCGCCCGGAGATGAGCCCACGGACGGCGGGCAAGCTCCGTCGCGGCTGGGTGAACGAGGCGGTGTCGACGATCACGTCGTCCATGATCTCGGCCAGGTTGTGGAAGATCGGACTGGGGAACACGCCATCGCCCGGCCACCACAAGAAATCGGCCAGTTCTGAAACGAGGAGGGGCGAGGCCACACTGGCGAAATCTTCCGCCATCGACGGGTGGACCTCAACGGTGATCATCTCGAACCGGATCACCGGCCGGTGCCGGGCCGGAGGCTGTTCCAGGACCGCGGTCCGGACGGTGAATGCGTCGTCGCCACCCGGGTGAGCGTCGTTGAGGATCAACAAGATCACCCGGGCCGGTTGGAAATCCGGCAGGCCCACGATGGCCCGTTCCAGACGTTCCGCTTCCCGTGGCGACCGCGCGACCGCGACCACGTTCACCGTCGACGACCGGGTCATCAGTTGCCCGGTCTGGATGCCCGTGCCCGGGCCGACCAGATCTCCGGCGACGTTCGACCCGGACTCTGACACCTCTTGAGAACCTTGGGCATCGGTCGCTCGCTGTCCTATGGTCGCCCAGAGTTCACCCAGCGCCGTATTCACCCTTCCCATGTCCACGGACGGAGCGCGCCATTCCAGGGCGGCCAGGGCGAGTGCGTCGGCCACGGTGCGACCCTGGGGGGCGGATCGGCGTCGCGTCACGGTTGCCATTTCCAGGTTCTCCTCCCGCGCGGGGTCCGGGGCTCGCTCTCGTACCACGTCCCGGGCGGGACCAGATGGTCCCCGATCAGACGATGCCGGGAACGCCGGGGGTCACGGTCGCCGCCACTGCCTGCCGTCACGCTCGATCAGGTCGTCCGCCTCGCTCGGGCCCCAGCTCCCGGACTCATAGGGAACGGTCGGCGAAACGCCGTCGCCCCACCCGTCGAGGATCGGCTGGACCAACGACCAGGCCGTCTCGACCTCGTCGCGGCGGGCGAACAGGGTCGGGTCGCCCAGCATCGCGTCGAGCAACAAGCGTTCGTAGGCGTCCGGTCCGGTCTCGCCGAAGGATGCCCCGTAGAAGAAGTCCATGCGGACCGTCCGCAGCTTGGTCGTCGGGCCGGGCACCTTGGCGGCGAAGCGGAGCGCGATCCCCTCGTCCGGCTGGATCCGCATCGTCAGGACGTTCGGCGCGACATCGGCGATATCCGCCCCCGGCACGTTCTGAAACATCAGGTGCGGGACCTTCTTGAACTCGATCGCGATCTCGGTCACCCGCCGCGGCAGGCGCTTCCCCGTCCGCAGGTAGAACGGCACGTCGGCCCAGCGCCAGTTGTCGATCTCTAGTTTCAGCGCCGCGAAGGTCTCCGTCTCTGACTCCGGCGCGACCCCTCGCTCGTCGCGGTAGGAGCCGACGCGGCGACCGCCGGCCGAGCCCCCAGCATACTGCCCGCGCACGCTCTTGATCGCCACCTCGGCCCCGGTCGGCGGTTTGACCGAACGGAGGACCTTGACCTTCTCGTCACGGACGGCATTGCCATCAAAGTTCGCCGGCGGCTCCATCGCGACGACGGTCAGGAGTTGCAGGATATGGCTCTGGACCATGTCCCGCAGGGCCCCCGCCTCCTCGTAGTAGCCGCCCCGCCCCTCGACCCCGATCGTCTCGGCGGCGGTGATCTGGACGTGGTCGACGTAGGTCCGGTTGAAGACCGGTTCGAAGAGGATGTTGGCGAACCGGAACGCGAGCACGTTCTGGACCGTCTCCTTGCCCAGATAGTGGTCGATCCGGTAGATTTGCCGTTCGGAGAAGACGGAAGACATCTCCTGGATCAGGCTGCGGGCACTCGTGATATCCCGGCCAAACGGCTTCTCGATCACGACCCTGTGCCAATTCTCGTTCGGGTTCGAGAAGATGTCCTGCCGCTGGGCCACGCCCGATCCCCCAAGATTGGCGATGATCGGGGTGAAGTAGCTGGGAGAGGTCGCCAGGTAGAACAGGCGGTTGCCGCCCGTCCGGCGCTCGTCGTCAATCGCCGCCAGGCGCTCGCCCAGGGTCGCGTAGAGAGCGGGGTCCTTGAAGTCGCCCTGAACGTAGCGGAGGCCCTTGGCGAACATCGCCCAGCTCTCCTCGGTCACCTGGGAGCGGGCCGACTTGGTGACGGCCTCCTTCATCACGGCCCTGAAGTCGTCGTCCGACCAATCCCGGTGAGACACGCCGACCACCGAAAACCCCTCGGGGAGCGGGTGGTCGACCGCAAGGTCATAGAGGGCGGGCATCAGCTTTCGGGCGGTCAGGTCGCCCGTGACGCCGAAGATCACCATCGTGCAGGCGTCGGGGACGCGATCGAACGGCATCCCGGCCCGCAGCGGATTCCCGAGCGGCCCGGACAGGCCCCCGGTCTCCTGCCGGGCATACAGATATTCGTGTTCGAGCGATTGACCCGTCGGCGCGATGCCGTAGGCGGCCTCCGGAGCGACGGGACGGGTCACGGTCATACGTCTCTCACCTCGTCCTCCAACATCGGTCGTCGATCGTGACGCGAGACGACCCATGCCGAGTCAGGTCGGGTCGAGGTGAGTCGCGTCTCGCGGGCGTGCGCCGGGGTCATCGTCCCGGCGAGCGATGATCAGAAATCTTGCTTCTTGATGGCCTCGGGCGAGCGCGAACCGCGTTCCTCCGCGTCCGGTTGGAGTGCCGCCCCGGAGTCGGGCTCCATGACGTCGGCGAGATCGGTCGCCTCGGGAAGGATGCCGCCTCGTGGCGAGCGATCACCCTCGCCCTCCCCCCCGGCCCAGGCCTGGCGGCTGGATGGTTCGGACTCGACCGTGTCCGTTCCGCCGACCGGTGTCCAGACGGTGTGGAACGTGCCTTCCTTGTCGAGTCGTCTGTAGGTATGGGCGCCGAAGAAGTCGCGCTGGCCCTGGATCAGGTTGGCCGGGAGGCGCTCCTGGCGATAGGTATCGACGTAGTCGAGCGACGCGCTGAGGGCCGGGCAAGGAATGCCGTGGGCCCGGGCGACCTGGACCACGCTCCGGCAGCCCGCCATGCTGGCGTTGACGGTCGGGGCGATGTTGTCGGCGATCAGGAGGTTGTCCAGTTCGGCCCCCGCCGCGCCGGAGAACGCCTCCCGGATCGGGTCGAGCAGGGCGGCCCGGATGATGCAGCCCCCCTTCCAGATCCGGGCGATCTCGGCCAGATCGAGCCCATAGTCATAGGTGTCCGAGGCCGCCGCCAGCAGGGCCATCCCCTGCGCGTAGGAGGAGACCTTGGCGAAGTACAGGGCATCCTCCAACGCATCGATCAGGTGGTCGTGGTCGGCCGGATCCGGTGAGAGCAGGGGAGGGGTGGCCTCGGCGCCGGCCGCGCCATCATGTTCCGGCCCACGCAGGATCGCGCTGGCCCGGACGCGCTCGGCCTTGCGAGACGACATGCTGCGGGCCATGACCGCCGCGTCGATCGTCGGGATCGGGGTGCCCAGTTCGAGCGCGTTCTGGCTCGTCCAGCGGCCGGTGCCCTTCTGCTCGGCCTGGTCCGCGATGACGTCCACCAGGGGCTGATCGGTGTCGGCATCGACGAAGTCCAGGACGCTGGCGGTGATCTCGATCAGGAACGAGGCGAGTTTGCCGCCGTTCCACCGCTCGAAGACATCGGCGATCTCCGGCGCCTTCATTCCCAGGGCCCGGCGCATCACGTCGTAGGTCTCGGCGATCAACTGCATGTCGCCGTATTCGATGCCGTTGTGGACCATCTTGACGTAGTGACCGGCCCCGCCGGTCCCGATGTGGGTCACGCAGGGACCGGCGTCGGTCTTGGCGGAGATGGCGATCAGCATCGGCTCCAGGGCGGCGTAGGCATCGGCCGGCCCGCCCGGCATCAGGCTGGGACCCCAGAGCGCCCCCTCCTCGCCGCCGGAGACGCCCATCCCGACGAATTGGAACCCGGCCGCGGTCAGGTCCTTCGACCGCCGCTCGGTGTCGGGGAAGAACGAGTTGCCGCCGTCGATGATGATGTCGCCCGGGTCGAGAAACGGCGTGATCTCCTCGATCACCGCATCGACCGGCGCTCCGGCTTTGACCATCAGCAGGACCCGGCGAGGCCGGACCAGCGAGGCCACGAACGAGGCGATGTCGAACGCGCCGGTGATCGCGGTCCCCGACGCGGCCCCGTCGAGGAAGGCGTGGGTCTTGGTCTCGGTCCGGTTGTAGACCGTCACCTGGAACCCGTTCCGGGCGACGTTCATGGCGAGGTTCTCGCCCATCACGCCCAGACCAATCAGGCCCAGGTCGGCCCTCCCCGCCGTTCGCCCGAGGTCCCGCGTATGGCGCGTGGCCGTTTCCGTCATCGTCGTCGTCCTCCCCGGTCTCTCCGGTCAGCGTCCGTGGCCTGATCCGCTGTTCCCTACGACGCGCCGACGGCCTCCGCGAGAGTGGCGCGCTTGGCCTCGACGCCGCCCAGGAGGGCATCGAAGGAGGCCGAGAAGGTGGCGATCCCCTCGTCCTCCAACTGCGCCGTCACGGCCGTCAGGTCGATCCCGACCTCGGCCAGGCCGACCAGCACCGCCCGGGCCTCGTCCAAGCCCTGGGTCACCGTGTTGGCGACCTTGCCGTGATCGGCGAAGGCCTCCAGCGTCTTGCCCGGCATGGTGTTGACGGTGTGTGGGCCGATCAATTCCTCGACATAGAGGGTGTCCCGGTAGGCCGGATTCTTGACCCCGGTACTCGCCCAGAGGGGGCGCTGGGGGTGGGCACCCGCCTTCGCCAGCTCGGCGAACCGGGGCCCCTCGAAGATGTCCTGGAAGGACGCGTAGGCCATCTTGGCGTTGGCCACGGCGGTCTTTCCCATCAGCGAATTGATCTTGTCCTTGTCGGCCTGGCTCGTCGCCGCCTCCAGCTTTTCGGCCAACTGCTTGTCGACCAGGGTGTCGACCCGGCTAACGAAGAACGAGGCCACCGAGGCGATCTTGGCGACCGGCTGGTCAGCCTGGTGCCTGGTCCGCAGGGCATCGACGTAGGCGTGGGCGACCCGCTCGTAATTTTCGATCGAGAAGAGCAGGGTCACGTTGACGTTCAAGCCGTCGATCAGGGCCTGACGGACCGCGGGGACGCCCTCGGCCGTGCCCGGGATCTTGACCATCAGGTTCGGACGATCGACGGAGGCCCAAAGGCGCCGGGCCTCCGTCAGGGTGCCCTCCCCGTCGCGGGCGAAGACCGGCGAGACCTCGATCGAGACGTACCCATCGGCGCCGCCGGACTCGTCGTAGAGGGGCCGGAACACGTCGCAGGCGTCCCGGATGTCCTCCACCTCGACGGCCTCGAAGATGTCCCCGGCCGACTTGCCGGCCTTGAGCAGGGCCATCACGGCGTCGTCGTAGGCGTCACCGGCGGCGATCGCCTTCTCGAAGATGGTCGGGTTCGACGTCACGCCCCGGATGCCTACCTCATCGACCTGCCGCCGCAGGGCGCCCGAGGTCAGCATGGTCCGGCTGATGTCGTCGAGCCAGACGCTCTGGCCGTGATCGTGGAGGACGCGGATCGGGCTCTGGGTCCCCGTCCCGGTCGGTGGTGTGGGAGAGATCATGGGGTGCTCCTCGTTGGTTCGGAGGCAGGTCGGAGGGGGAGGGATCGCCCCGATTCGGCCTACGAATGGCCATCGGCGCCGGTGGCTTCCTCGCCGGCGGTATCTCCCCGGTCACGGGGTGGCTCGACCCGGTCGGCCAGGTCATCGCGGCCCAGCAGACGCAGGGCCTCGGCCGCGACGTGCTCCTTCGAGAATCCGAAGTGGGCCAGGACCTCGCTGCCTGAACCGGACGCTCCGTAGGTGTCGATGCCGACCGAGGCGCCCCGGCTTCCGGTATAGCGGCACCAGCCAAGCGTGATCCCGGCCTCGACAGACAGGCGCGGCGTGCCGTCCTCTCCGAGGACCTCGCGCCGGTACTCCGCACCCTGGGCGTCGAACATTTCCCAGCTCGGCAGGCTCACGACCCGGGCCTGGAACCCGTGCTCGGCCAGCGTGTCGCGGGCCATCAGACAGAGTTCCACTTCAGAACCGGCCCCGATCAGCACGATGTCCGGCTGGCCCTCGACATCAGAGAGGATATAGCCACCGTGGTGGAGGGAGCCCTTGGCCCGTGAGCGGTCCAGCACCGTCAGGTCCTGACGTGACAGGATCAGCGTGGTCGGTCCCGGGTTGGCCAAGGCGGCCCGCCAGGCATCGACCGTCTCGTTCGGGTCGCCCGGCCGGATAAGGGTCAAGTTCGGGATCGCCCGCAGCGACATGACATGTTCGACCGCTTCATGGGTCGGGCCGTCCTCACCGACGGCGATGCTGTCGTGGGTAAAGACGAAGATCGCCTTCAGGTTGCTGAGGGCGGCCAGGCGGATGGCAGGTCGCATGTAGTCGGAGAAGGGGAGGAAGGTGGCCGAGAAGGGAATCACCCCGCCGTGGGCGGCCATCCCGTTGACGGCACTGCCCATCCCATGTTCCCGCACCCCGAAATGGACGTTGCGGCCGGCGTAACTCCAGCCGCCCCCGGTCGTGCCCTGCTGAGCGGCGGCATCCCCGCCGGGGTGCTGAAAGTCGCCAGCCCCCTTCATCGCGGTGTTGGTGGACGTGTTGAGGTCGGCCGAACCACCGATGAAGAAGGGGATCTTCGGGGCGAACGCGGTGATCGCCTCGCCGGACGCCTTTCGGGACGCGACCGCCTCGTCACCGACCTGGTAATCCGGCAGGTCGGCATCCCAGCCGGCCGGAAGCTCCCCGGCGAGTGCGGCGGTGAAGGCGGCAGCGAGATCGGGGTGGGCTTCGGCGTAGGCGTCGAAGCGCATCCGCCAGGCGGCTTGGGCCTCCGCGCCCCGGTCCAGGGCCTCGCGGAACTTGGACGCCGCCTCGTCGGGGACATGGAAGGCGGGTTCGGCTGGCCAGCCTAAGGTCGCCTTGGTCGCCGCGACCCCATCGGCGCCGAGGGGGCTGCCGTGGACGCCGAAGGTATCGGCCTTCGGCGAGCCGAAGCCGATCGTCGTCCGGGCCAGGATGAGGGACGGCCGGTCTATTTGGCCCCGGGCTTCGTCCAAGGCGGCGCGGACCGATGCCGGGTCCATCCCGTCGGCGGCGACCGTGTGCCAGCCCATCGCGTCGAACCGGGCGCCGACATCCTCGGAGAAGGAGAGTCCCGTGCTGCCGGCCAGGGTGATGTGGTTTTGGTCGTAGAGGTAGATCAGCTTGCCGAGCTTGAGGTGCCCGGCGATCGCCGCGGCCTCGAACGCGACGCCCTCCATCAGGTCACCGTCGGAGACGATGCCGTAGGTGTGGTGATCGACGATCTCGTGTCCGGGCCGGTTGTAGGTCGCGGCCAGGAATGCCTCGGCCATCGCCAGGCCGACCCCGTTGCCGAATCCCTGCCCGAGGGGTCCGGTGGTGACCTCGACCCCCGGTGTGTGGCCGCGCTCCGGATGCCCCGGAGTCTTGGAGCCGAGTTGGCGGAACCGCTTCAATTCGTCCAAGCCGAGATCGTACCCGGTGAGGTAGAGGAGGGAATAGAGGAGCATCGAGCCGTGGCCGGCCGAGAGGACGAAGCGATCCCGGTCCGGCCAGTGGGGATCACGCGGGTTGTGCTTGAGGAACTCGGTCCACAGCACGTAGGCCATCGGCGCCGCGCCGAGCGGCAGGCCCGGGTGCCCCGAGTTGGCGGCCTGGACCGCGTCGATCGAAAGCGTCCGGATCGTGTTGATCGCGAGGGTCTCGATGTCCTGGGTCGGCGGGGAGGCTACGGCCACGGATGATCCTCCTGGGGGTGATGAACGGGACGTCGGTGGGAGCGGTGTCGGTTCCCCGGGCGAAGGTGCCAGGATGGCGAGCCGACGAGGGGACGCGTCGAAGGCTGGGCCGACATCGGGCGTCTACGTCGTGCTTGCCGCACGCGCCTTGCCATGGCCGGGCGCGACCCCGGCGTAGTATCCCACCGCACCGCTTGAGGTGACGAGGGCGGCGAACGGCCACCCGTCCGGGGTGGTCCGGTCAGGTCGTTCCCGCGGCCTGGGGAGGCATCGTCTCGGCGGAGACGCCGGGAGATGACGTGTCTTCCTCCCGGTCCTCCGGTCCCCAGTCGCGTCGCCCGTCGTCGACCGGGCGAATGACGATCCAGGCGATCACGATGAGGACCAAGAGACTGACGACGGCGGCCGGGCGGCCCCATCCCAGGGCGTCGACGATCAGGGTCCACAGGAGGGGGCCGAGGATGGCGGCGAAGCGGCCGACCATCGCATAGAGGCCATAGAACTGGCCCAGGTAGCGGGGCGGGCTGAGACGAAGCATGAAGGGACGGTCGGCCGCCCAGGTGCCCCCGAGCGCGATCCCGGCAAGGGGAGCCACCGGCCAGAAGGCCCCCTTCGGCAAGTCGAGATAGGCGATCGCGGCCGTCGCGCCCATCACGACCACCCACAGCCCGAGGACGTAGGAGAGGGTCCGCTTCGGGCCGATCCGGTCCACGGCCCGGCCCCAGAGGATGCCCCCCGGGATCGCGCCGACGATCCCGGCCAGGAGCACGGCCTGCACCTCGGCGTCGCTGAACCCGATCTCCTTGGTGGCGTAGATGCCCAAGGTCGCGATCAGGGTGTTGGCCGCATCGGCGTAGAAGACCCGACCGACCAGGAAGCGGGAGAGGCCGCGATAGCCCCGCACGCGGCGGGCGGTCCCCTTCAGTTCCTCCCAGGCGGTGACGAACGTGTCCCGGCCGAAGCCGTGCCCCACCGGGCGCCGCCGTTCGCGGACGAAGACGAAGCAGGGGAGGGCGAAGAGGAGGAAGGCCACCGCCGTCAGCCGGAAGACCATTGGCTTGGTCCCGGCGAACACCTCGAGGGTGAGCAGCCCGATCACCAGGCCGATCAGGGACCCGGCATACCCGACACCGACCCCGATTCCTCCGATGCGGCCCCGGTTGGACTCGTCGCTGACGCTCGGCAACAACGCGTCGTAGAAGATCAGGCCGGCCTGGAACGCGACGTTGGCGACGACGAAGAGGACCAGCGACAAGGCCAGCCCTCCCGTCCCGAGCAGGGCCGTGAACGCGCAGCAGACCACCGTCGACACGATCAGGAACGGCATCCGGCGCGGTACCTGGTCGGAGAGGGCACCCAGGAACGGTGCGGTCAGGAAGATGATCCCCATCGACAGGCTGTTGGTCAGCAAATAATCGCCGTCGCGACCACCCATGTCATCGACGACCCAGAGCGAGAAGTAGAGCGACAGGATATTGAGAGAGAAGATCGTGTTCGCCAGGTCATAGAGTACCCAGCCGACCACGGCACGACGCGACGCGCCGGCGATTCCCGGCGCCGCGGGCGCCGTCGCCGCCGTCACGGTCTCACCACGATCGTCTCGCCCCGGCGGACGACTTCGGGAGACATCCAGCCACCGCCGATTCCCGGCGAAGGGTCGGATCGGTGCCGGGGCGGCGTGGGGACATGGGGCATCGGGATCGCGACCTCCCGGCGAAGGCGGGCGAGGGCACCGTGAGTTCCGCCCCGATCCTAACCGGACCCGCGTCCCGCTGTCACCTGGCCCACGCGTGCGCTTTCGGTCACTTCCCCTGGTCGCTCGTCGTTCGGCCAGGCCCGGCCCGGAATCTTGGCCCCCGCCCCAAGGTCTCGCTCGCGAGATCTGGAGACAGAGCGAGGACGGACCGGGCTGCCGCCGCGTGGCCATCTCCGCTTTCACCGCGGGGCGTCAGGAGGCCGCGGCGACGATCTGGCGGACGCGCCGCATGTCGACCGGGTTGGTCACGACGCCGTCCCGCTTGGCGGCGGTGCCGACGATCAGGCCGTCGGCGATGTCCAGCAGCGCCGCCGCGGACTCGGCCCGGGCACCGCTGCCGACGTAGATCGGGCTGGTCGGGACGGCGGCCCGGACCGCCGCCAGGTCCGCCATCGCGACCGGGCTGCCCGTCGCCCGGCCGGAGACGATGATCGCCCCGGCCAGACCCCGCTCGACCGCGTCCGTCGCGACCTCGCCGATCGGGCGGGGGGCGAGGGACGCCGCGTGCTTGACGTCGGCGTCGGCCCAGACCACGATCTCCGCGCCCAGGCGGCGGATCATGGCCTGAACCTCCTCGGCCCAACCCTCGATGATGCCCTGGTCGGTGAGCGAAGCCCCGGTATAGACGTTGGCCCGGACGAACCGTGCCCCCGTCGCGGCGGCGATGCCGACCGCCGCCAGCACGTCGTTGCGGAGCACGTTGACTCCCGCCGGCAGCCCCGACTCGGCGATCGCCGCCGCCACTGCCAGGGTCATCGCGGCGACCGTCTCGGGCCGGACGGCATCCTTCCGGAACGGCACGTCACCGAAGTTCTCGACCATCAGGGCCGAGATGCCCCCGGCGGCGTAGGCGGCCGCGTCACGCCGGACGGCGTCTAGGATGGCGCCCATCCCGGAGGCAGTCCCGCCCCGCGCGGTCCCGGGCAGGGCCGGGAGGTGGATGACGCCGACCACGCGGTGCGCCGGGCGGTTCGGCTCGCGCTCGCTCACTGGGCGGCTGCCAACCCGGCGGCGGCCGCCCCCGCGGCGAAGAGCACCATCAAGAGGGCGAACATGGTAAACGATCCACCGGAGCGGACGGCTTGGGGCGTTCTGCGGACGTAGCGGGCGTGGAGCAGCGACCCGGCAAAGATCAATGCGCCGCCAGCGATGCCGAACCAGAGCAGGGTCTCGACGCTCATCGCGTCACGGCCGCTGTTCGCCGGCCCGGGCCGGTCGCGACACTATGGGCGGCCATGGACGATCGCCAGCACCGTCAATTCCTCATTGACGTCGACGACACCCTCCACGTCCCGGGCCACGGCCTCGGCATTCTCGGCGTCGTCGAGCGTCTCGACGGTTCCCCTGATGGTGACCACGCCGGCACGGGTATCGGCCTGGATCACCAGGTCCGTCGTCAAAGCATCCGCCCGCAACGCGCGCAGGACGGCGGCGCTGAGGTCATCGTCGGCCGGGAGCGTCAGGCCGCCGGTGGCAGTCGGGTCGTCGAGCGATGTCGCCTGGAAACCACCGATGACCTCCAACTCGCCGTCCCCGCCCGGCGCGGGGTCGATGCCCACCACGGGGTCGGTCGGGGGCATGTAGGGGATGCCCTCGGCGGCGGACACCTGGGGATC
>JBBJOE010000278.1:0-4395 GCA_037721765.1 Thermomicrobiales bacterium | reverse complement strand
GCATCGACTACGCCTTATTCACCGTCGAGAGGTACCGCGAGGAGCGCCGCCGGGGCCTCGACAAGATGGCCGCGATCGAGATGGCCGGTGCCACCTCGAGCAAGGCGGTCTTCTTCTCGGGACTGACCGTCGTCTTGGCCCTGCTCGGCATGTTCCTGATCCCGTCGTCGATCTTCCACTCGCTCGGCACCGGGGCCATCCTGGTCGCGATCGTCGCCGTGTTGGCCACCCTGACCCTGATCCCGGCCCTCCTTGGGCTCCTGGGTGACCGGATCGACTGGCCGCGCCGCCGGCACTATGACGCCGCGACCGCTGCCCGGGCGGAATCGCTCGACCACGAGGCCATCCACCGGGGGTTCTGGGGCCGGATCACCCGCGTCGTGATGGGCAGGCCGGTCGTCGCCATCGTCCTCGGCGTCGGCCTCCTGCTCGCCCTGGCTACCCCCCTCATCAACATCGAGCGGGGTCAGGCCGGCGCGTCGTCCCTACCCGACAGTGACGTCCGGACCGCCTACACCATCCTGGAGCGGGACTTCTCGGCCGGCCGCCTGTCCCCGGTCCGGATCGTGGTCGATGGCAGCCAGGCCGACCCCGACGTCACCGGGGGGATCGAGCACCTCGTGACCGCCCTCTCGAATGACGCCAATGTGGTGTCCGGTTCGACCGAGACGATCTGGAACGCGGCCGGCGACCTCGCCGAGGTCCAGACGCTGCTGACGGTGGACGGCAACAGCGACGCCGCCTACGCCCAGATCGAGCGGTTCCGCGAGGACGTGGTCCCGGCGGCGTTCGGGGGGACGGGCGTCGATGTCTACGTCTCCGGCGAGACGGCCTTCAATGCTGATTTCCTGTCGGCCGTGGACAGGTGGAGCCCGGCGGTCTTCGTCTTCGTCCTGGGCCTCAGCTTCATCCTGCTGACGCTGGTGTTTCGCTCGGTGGTGATCCCGGCCAAGGCCATCGCCCTCAACCTGCTCTCGGTCGGAGCCGCCTACGGCCTGCTCGTCCTGGTCTTCCAGGAAGGTGTCGGGGCCAACCTGCTCGGTTTCCAGCAGACCCCGGCGATCGAATCGTGGGTCCCGATCTTCCTGTTCTGTGTCCTGTTCGGCCTCAGCATGGACTACCACGTCTTCCTCCTCAGCCGGATCAAGGAGCGGTTCGACGAGACCGGCAACAATGAGGAGGCGGTCGCCTACGGTCTCCAGGCGACGGCCCGGATCATCACCGGAGCCGCCCTCATCATGGTCGTCGTCTTCAGCGGCTTCGCGATGGGCGAGCTGGTGATGTTCCAGCAGATGGGCTTCGGCCTGGCGGTCGCGATCGCGCTCGACGCCACGATCGTCCGCTCGGTGCTGGTCCCGGCCGGGATGGCCCTGCTCGGGAAGTGGAACTGGTACCTGCCCCGTTGGCTGGAGTGGCTGCCCGAGATCGGCATCGAGGGGACGCCTTCCCCGACCGCGCCACATGGGCAGACGACCGGCTCCCTCGCCGCCGGTCCCGCGGGCGACTGACCGGGCGCCGCTCACCCGATCCCCACCACAGGCGGCGGCCACCTGGTGATCCTGGCGGCCGCCGCCGTTCCGATGCCGTCCGGCGTTCCGTGCGACGATACCGGCCCGGGGCCCGGGGCTCGGGGCCCGGGGTCCGGGCGAACGGCGGGAAGTGGGAGGCACGATCATGATGGAGACTCGATCGCCCGAGGGCGGAACGCTGTTGTTCGGCATCCAGACGGTCCAGAGCGATCCCTGGCCGGAGTTGGTCCGGCGGTGGCGGTGGTTCGAGACATTGGGGTTCGACAGCTTGTGGGTGCCGGACCACCTCGTGAAGCCCTTCACGCCCCACCTGCCCCTCTACGAGGCCTGGACCACCCTGGCCGGGATGGCGATGGTGACGGAACGGGTCAGGATCGGGGTGCTGGTGAGCAGTAACACCTTCCGCCACCCGGGCGTCCTGGCGAAGCAGGCGGTCACCCTCGACCACATGTCCGGTGGCAGGTTGGAGGTCGGCCTGGGGGCGGGCTGGTACGTCGACGAGCACGAGCAGTACGGGATCGACCTGCCCGCTCCCGCCCTGCTGGTGGACCGGTTCCGGGAGGCGGTCGAGGCGGTCGACCTGCTCCTGCGCCAGGAAGTGACCGGCTTCGCCGGGACGCACTACACCCTGACAAACGCCTTCTTCTCGCCCCGGCCGCTGCAATCGCCCCGGCCGCCGCTGACCCTCGGGGCGCACAAGCCCAAGATGCTGGCCATCGTCGCCCGGCACGCCCAGCGGTGGAACTCGATCGGCACCCCGGCCGAGATCGCCGGACGCAATGCGGCCCTCGACGATGCCTGCCGCTCGATCGAGCGCGACCCCGCCTCGATCCTGCGCTCGCTGCTCTATGTCCCGGCCCAGTACCCGGGCGAGGACCCCTGGCAGTCGGTCGGGGCCTTCGCCGACTTCGTCGGCCGGTACCGGGAGGCAGGGATGCGCGAGTTCCTGTTCCAGCCACCGGGCAACGACCGGGCGGAGATCGTGGAGCGAATCGTGGCCGACGTGGTCGCCCCGGCCCGGTCGGCGGGCGTGGTGGGCGGTTAGCCCGCGCACGTCCCGGGTGGCCAGACGTCACGGCGACGACCTTCCCGTACCGGACTCGAGGGTCGATCGAGATGGACAGTTCAGCCCTGCGCCGTCCAGGAGTCTACGCGGATCGTGACCCTGTAGCGTTCTTCGCCCTCGACTCCGTGGGTGAAGTCCACGCCGGTGTATTTTCGGGCGAGCTGGTTGACCCAGGAGAGATCGACGAAGCGTTCGAACGCGACGGCCGTCCCCCGGACCTCCAGGTAGCGCTCGGGCCGGGACGGGTCCGAGAACGAGATCGCCACGGCCGGCCGCTCCCGGATATTCCGGTACTTCCGCGTCTCCAGTTTGACGCTGAGCAGGACGTGCTCTCCGTCCCAGATGAACCAGACCGGGTTGATTTGTGGCCGCCCCTCCGGATCGACCGTGGCCAGATGGCCGAGCGCCGTGCTTTGGAGGATGTCGCGGTAGCGGTCGGGGACCGTTCCCAAGGGCATGGCGCGTCTCCTTCGTTGACGCCTCAGCGGCACGATCAATCGACTGGGGAAGCCGTCGTCCCGGAGCCCGGCAAGCGTGACCCGCCAGGTAGCGTCCTGACGAGGGTCGAGAACGTGGCGGCGATCGCCCCGGTGAGGAGGGCGCTGGCGACCAAGGTCACCCCGTAGCCGAATCCGCCGACCAGCTGACCGAATAGGACCGCGCCGGTCGATTGGCCGAGGAAGAGGCAGAAGGCGAAGAGGGCCACCGCCGTGCCCCGTGCCCCCGGCGCCAATTCGGTCGCCTTGGTCTGCAGCGTACTGTGGAACGAATAGAAGCCGATCCCCGCCAGGAACACCAGGGCCGGGATCACGCGCCAGTCCGGGACGACGGCGAGGGCCACATAGGCGACGGTGATCACCGACCCGCCGGCGCGGACCAGGCCCCGCTCACCGAGGAGCGGCAAGAGTCGTCCGACCAGACGGGAGTAGACCAGACCGCCCAGCCCGAAGCAGGCCAAGATGGCCCCGATCGCCGCGTAGGGAAGGCCGAAGCGGTCCCGCAGCGCGGCCCCGACATAGACGAAACCGCCGAAGAAGCACAGGCCCTCCAGCGCTACCGTGCCGAGGACGACCTGGGCGGCGCGTTCTCGGACCACCGCCCGGTAGGGAGCCAGCAGCGTCGCCACCGACAGCGGTCCCCCGGCCCGCGCGGGGACCAGGGCCGCGGGCGGTTGCCGCCGGACCGCCCGGGAGAAGACCAGACCCATCACCAGGGCCGCCAGCCCGTAGACCAGAAAGATCAGGCGCCAGCTCAGGAAGTCGGCCACGCTGGCCCCCAGGCTGGCCCCGAGGATCTGGCCCATCGCCAGGGCCGAGAGGTAACGACCCAGGGCGGCCTGGCGGCCCTCGTAGGGGACGGTGTCGCCGAGATGGGCCAGGGTGAGGGGGATCAGGGCGGCCGCCGCGACGCCGGTGGCGAACCGGAGCGCGACCAGGATCGGCAAGGTGGCGGCGGCCGCACAGGCCGCCGTGCCCAGGGCGAAGCAGAGGATCGCGACCGACATCACCCTCAACTTGCCGACGCGGTCCCCGAGCGGGCCGTAGACCAGTTGGAAGACACCGTAGGGCAGGGTGTAGGCCGAGACGGTCAGGCCGGCAGCCGCCACCGACGTGCCGAAGCGGTCGGCGATCACCGGCAGCAGCGGATCGATCACCCGGGCGTCGGCGACGACCAGGAACCCAAGGGCGCCGAGCAGGCCGATCGAGACTTGGCCGGCGGTCCCCGGACCGGTGAGCTCGGTGTGTGGCAGCGAATCGGGCACCGGCGCGGGCAAGACCACCGGAGCGCCCCGCCCCCGGG
>JBBJOE010000277.1:0-4404 GCA_037721765.1 Thermomicrobiales bacterium | reverse complement strand
CGCCGACCGCCTCGTCGCCGTGTTGGCGCAGGGCGTCGATCGCCTTGGCCATCCGTTCCCCGACCCGGTCGGGCCCGATCGCCCGCAGGGTGGCGAAGAGACCGGGCGACTGGGTCCGGCCGGTCGTGGCGACCCGGATCGCCATGAAGAGCTGCCCGGCCTTCAATCCCAGTTCGTCGCCGAGGGCCCGCATCCGGGCCTCGGTCCCCGCCTCGTCGGCCAGGTCGGCACCGGCCAGGGCCACGCCGGCCGCCTCCAGAGCCGCCAGGGCGTCGAGCGGTTCGACCTTCTTCGGCACCAGCAGGGCGGGATCGTAGGGGTCAAGGTCGTCGATGAGGAAGAAGCGCATGTGCTCCGGCGCGTCGGCCAGGGTCTCCAGGCGGTCCTTGAGCAGGGCCGACAACTCCCGAACCCGGGCGAAGGCCGGATGGGCGGCACCGGCAGGGCCATCCACGACCATCCCGGCCCCGATCAGGAAGGGGAGCACCCGCCCGGCGAGGTCATCGACCGTGAGGACATGGTTGATGTACTGCTGGTTGAACCAGCGCAGCTTGGCATAGTCGAAGGTCGCCGGGGAGGGGCTGACGCGGGCCAGGGTGAAGCTCTCCAGCAGGCGTTCCGGCGAGAACAGCTCGGTCGAGGCATCGAAGCTCCAGCCGAGCAGGGCCAGGTAGTTCATCAAGGCCTCGGGCAGGTACCCCTGGGTCCGGAACTCCTCGACCGCCGTCGAACCGTGTCGCTTGGAGAGCTTGCCTCCGCCCGGGGCCAGGATCAGGGGCAGGTGGGCGATGGCCGGCATCTCCCAGCCCAGGGCGGCGTAGAGCAGGGTGTGGACCGGCGCGGTCGGGATCCACTCGTCTCCCCGCATGATATGGCTGATGTCCATCTCGTGATCATCGACCACGTTGGCCAGGTGGTAGGTCGGGTAGCCGTCCGATTTGAGCAGGACCAAATCTTCCAGATTGACGTTCTGATACGTGATCGGGCCCCGGATCATGTCCCGGACGATCGTCTCGCCGTCGCGCGGGGTCGCGAAGCGGACCACGGACGGCAGCCCAAGAGCCTCTTGCGCGTCCCGCTCGGCCGGGGGCAGGGCGCGGCAATGGCGGTCGTAGCCGGGAGCCTCGCTCCGGGCCTGCTGCTCGGCCCGGACCCGGTCCAACCGGTCGCGCGTGCAGTAGCACCGGTAGGCATGGCCCCTGGCGATCAGGTCCTCGGCCGCCGCCAGGTAGGTCCCGGTCCGCTCGCTCTGGCGATAGGGTGCCGACGGGCCGCCGATGTCCGGCCCCTCGTCCCAGGTCAGGCCGAACCAGCGGAGGGCGTCCTGCAGGCCTTCCTCGGCGCCGGGGACGAGGCGGTTCCGGTCGGTGTCCTCGATCCGCAGGATGAACGTGCCCGGGAGTCCTTGTCGCCGCGCCTCGCCGTGGGCGAAGAGCCAGTTGAACAGGGCCGTCTTGGCGCCGCCGATGTGCAGCGAGCCGGTCGGGCTCGGCGCGAACCGGACGCGGACGGCCCGCCCCGGCGTCGCCGGCACGGTCGCCTCGGGGGTCGCCTCGGGAGTCTGGACAGCGGTCGCGGTCATCGGGGGCGGGTCCTCCAGCGGCGCCATGGTACGGTCATCGCTAGAGTATACCCGGTCCCCTTTTCGTCCTCCGGTACTGCACCGAGGGAGGAGGAGTGCCGAGAGCGCCTTTCCCGCTGCCGTGATCCCCGCCGAGGGCGTGCCGCGATCAGCCCCTCGCTCTAAGCAGGCTGACGCTCTCCGGAACGGACCTCACATGGGCCGGCCTGGTCCGCGTGACGAGCGCCCCCCCGATCTTGAGCAGTCCCAGGACCAGGTAGGGAACCCAGACATCATCGGCGAACCCGAAGAGCCATGGCGAGATGGCCAGCAGCGCTCCGCCCCCGACGTCTAGGCTCAGGTGGACACGCATCGGGATGGTCTTGACGACGCCGAGCTCGTAATCTGTCAGTAGACTATAGAGGATCACGCTTGCCCCGAGCACCACGGGGACCCACGTCTTTGCCCCGTTCCCGGCGAATCCGAGCGCCCCGATGATGAGCAGCGAGGCCAACGGGTAATCCAGCATGCCATGAATCCGCGTCGGGACGGTTCGCATGACTCCATCTCCTGTCGTGGCACCCGACGCGATCTCCCGGCCGCGTGCCCTGTGCCACCGTCACGGCCCCTTCGATCGCCCCCCCGCCGTGCCGCCGGTCGCCTCCGATCCTAGAACCGGTTGGGGGACGCTCCGTGGGCAACGGTCATCGGAGCCGGGCCCTCCGGCGGGAGGGGTATGAGAGGATTGATCATCCGAGTATACCCCCGGCGCACTGTCTGCTCCGAGAACCGCGTGCTAAATATCTCTGAAATCAAGAAGGGCGCTGCTTACCGCGCCCTGCACTCGTGGTCCGGAGTAGGTCCGGCCCATGCTTGGACGTTCGTTCGGTGAACGGGCGCAGCGAGCGGCGCCCCCACGAGCGGTTTGGGATCATCAAACGACGTGGTACGGACGGTGACCATGCCCCCGGGTCACCGGCTCAGCGCCGGGTCGGGGTTCGCCGCCAGCAAGGCATCGACCTCGGCCATCGTCGGGATGCCGTCGGAGCCGACCGAGCGCAGGCTGAGTCCGGCGACGGCGTTGGCGAACCGGCCCGCTTTGACGGCGGCACCGTCCTGGCTCGAAGCCCGGATGAAGAACGCCGTCGCGAAGACATCGCCGGCCCCGGTCAAGTCGACCGTCTTCACGTTGAAGCCGGGCAGGTCGGTCTGCTGCCCGCCATGGAGGATGCGGGCCCCGCCCGGGCCCTGGGTGATCGCGCTCAGGCGATGGCGGCCGACGCGCTCGACGGCGTCCCGGGCCTGGGAGATCTCCTCGACGCTGACGACCAAGCCGTCCATCCGGCCGAGCAGCGACGGCGCAAGGCGCAGGGCGACGTGGCGGACCTTGCCGCCCCCCTGCCGGGGCCACTCGCGCATCCATCCCTGGGGCGTGGCGCCGAGGAACTCCGGGGTCAGGGCGCCCGTCTGGCGCTGGTCGATCTCCTGGGCGATCGGGCCGAGGTGGATGATCCGGGCATTCCGCCAGTGCGGCGGCAGGCCCCGCAGGTCGATCTCCCCCGCCCAGTGGCGGATCGTCTGGACCCGGCGGTCGGCCTGGTACTCGTTGACGAACGTCGTCGGCACCTCGGCGTCCTGGCAGATGATGCTCAGGTCGCCCGCGTAGGCGTCCAGGCCGGGGATCTCCATCCCCGCGACCGTGCGGCCGAAGACGCCCCGAGTCAGGACCGCCGTCCTCCACCCCAACTTCACCGCCGTCAGGGCGGAGTAGAGCGCCGTGCCGCCCAGGACGACCCGCCCGTCCGGTTGGAGATCGGCGGTGATGTGCCCTATCACCAGGTACTGCGGCGTCCGGTGCGACTGGATCGCCGTGAACGTGTGCCCGGCCGCCAGGGGCTGGCGCGGCGTCGCCGGCTCGGCGGGCTTCTCCGGCGCCGGTGTGGGCGCGGGGGTCGCGGGCCGCTTGGCGGGGAGACGGGGGGGATCAACCACGCGGCAGCACCGTGATCCGGCGCATGCTGCCCTCGCCGTGGCTCTCGGTCGTGACGGCGGGGTTGGGCCGCAGCATCAGGTGGATGATCCGGCGCTCGTTTGGCGGCATCGGCTCCAGGGTGATCGGCTGACCGCCCCGGGCGACCTGCCGCGCCACCCGCTCGGCCAGACCGATGAGCGACTCCTCCCGCCGCGACCGGTACCCCTCGACGTCGAGGATCACCCGGCTGAAGGTGCCCAGGCGGTGGTTGACGAGCAGGTTGACGAGGTATTGCAACTGGCCGAGATTGTCGCCCCGGCGTCCGATCAGGTGCCCCAGGTCACGGCCGAGGATGTCGATGAAGGCGGTCGGGGGCTCTTCCTCGTCGGGCGGGACCAGGGAGGGGTTGTCGGTGGCGATCACCTCGGCCCGGATACCCATGTGCCCGAGCAGGGTGCCGGCGATCTCCTTGGCGACGGTCTCCTCCTCGGTGTCGACCCGGTCGGGGCGCGGCTGGCTCAACCGGGCCGGCCGCTCCATGCGATCCGGACGCTCGCCGCGATCCGGGCGCTCGGCACGCTCAATCCCCGGTGCGGTGCCCGGGCCGTTGCCGTACCCGTCCCCCAGGTCGGGGCCGGGGCGCCGGTCGCGCGGCGGGGCGCCCCGGCTCGACGGCCGGTCGCCCGGCACCCGGCGCGGCCCCGGCTGGCGGCGGCCGCCGATCGCCCGGGGGTCGCGCGGGGTCGGCTGCGAGGCCATCCCCTTGGCGGTGACGCGGACCAGGGCCTCCTCGTCCTCGTCGGGCCCGGCGTCGGAGAGGATCTCGATGTCGACGTCGTCGTGGCCGAGGCCCAACTGCTCCAGCGCCAGC
>JBBJOE010000276.1:0-4410 GCA_037721765.1 Thermomicrobiales bacterium | reverse complement strand
GGCAGCGTGATCCACGGCATGCACGAGGAGCAGGACATCCAGAAGATGGGAGGACTTCGAAAGTACCTGCCGATCACCTTCTGGACGTTCCTGATCGCGGCCCTGGCCAACGCCGGGCTGGTCCCCTTCGCCGGGTTCTGGAGCAAGGACGAGATCATCGTCGGTGGCTGGATCAGCGAGCACCAGCCGATCGGCACGATCGTGGCGGTCGTCGGCCTGATATCGGCCTTCCTGACCGCGCTCTACATGTTCCGCCTGGTCTTCCTGACCTTCTTCACCGAGCCCCGCTTCGACACCGCGCACGTCCACCCGCACGAGTCGCCCCGGACGATGGCCCTGCCTCTCGTCCTGCTGGCGATCCCGGCCGCCCTGATCGGCTTCGTCGGCTTCCCGCCGGAGGACGGCCCGCTGCACCACTTCCTGGAGCCGGTCTTCGAGTCGGAGGGCATCGAGCCCGAGGGTGAGGACGTCGCGGGCGGCGCCCTGGCCTATGCGGTGGACGGCGGCGATGTGGCGGCGGTGTCGGCCCTGGTCGCTCAGGAGGAGCCGGCCGGGGGCACCGAGGGCGAGGCCGAGCCGGGTGCGACCGGTGAGGACGAAGAGGACCACTCTGGGGAGGCCGCGGGCGCCGCCGACGAGCACGCCGCCGAGGAGGAACACCACGTCTCGCTGGCCACCACGGTCACCTTCGGGGTCATCTCGACCCTGATGGCGGCGGGCGGCATCTTCCTGGCTTACCTGATCTACATCCGGAAGACGATCAGCGCCGTCGCGCTGGGGGACCGGTTCCAGGGTCTCTACCGCTTCCTCTTCGACAAGTGGCGGTTCGACGAACTCTACGATGCCCTCTTCGTCCGCCCGTTCCAGGGACTGGCGACCTTCTTCTGGCGAGTGGTCGACGTCGGGATCATCGACGCCACCGTCAACGGGGTAGCACTCGGGATCGGGGCCATCAGCCAACGCCTCCGCCACGTCCAGACCGGCCTGGTCTCCAACTATGCCCTGGCGATCGCCCTCGGCATGGTGCTGCTGGTCGGGGTCTACCTGACCGGATTCAGCAACCTGTTCCGCTAGACGCCGACCACGTTTCGTGAGCCGCTCGCGGCGCCCGGCCGGGCCGGGGACCAGATGGACCGAGAAGAGGGGGATCCGTGGACGGCTTTCCGATACTGAGCACCATCGCCTACCTGCCGCTGCTCGGCGCGCTGGCGATCTTCTTCATCCCCCGGGTCTCCCAGGACACCTCGCGACGGATCGCCCTGGTCGTCTCGGCCCTGGCCTTCCTGGTCTCGCTGCTGCTGCTGTTCCGCTTCGACACGAACGACGAGTTCCAGTTCCGGGAGACCGTGAGCTGGCTGCCCGGGCTCGGCGTCAGCTACGACATGGGCGTCGATGGCATCGCCGTCCTGCTGATCGCCCTGACGACCCTGCTCTCGCTGATCGCGATCATCTGGTCGTGGGACACCGTCAACAAGCGGACTCCCGAGTACTACATCGCCCTGCTGCTGCTGGAGACGGGTATGCTCGGGGTCTTCATGGCCCTGGACCTGTTCATCTTCTACATCTTCTGGGAGCTGATGCTGATCCCGATGGCCCTGCTGATCGGGGTCTGGGGCAGCACCAACCGGGTCTACGCGGCGATCAAGTTCTTCCTCTACACCCTGTTTGGCTCCCTGCTGATGCTGGTCGCCATCGTCGCGACCTACCAGAGCTACTTCAACGACACCGGGATCAGGACGCTGAGCGTCCTGCAGTTGCAGGAGGGCGACTACGGCCGCACCTTCCAGTTCTGGGTCTTCGCCGCCTTCTTCGCCGCCTTCGCGGTCAAGGTGCCGATGTTCCCGTTCCACACCTGGCTCCCCGACGCCCACGTCGAGGCCCCGACTGCGGCCTCGGTGATCCTGGCCGCCGTGATGCTGAAGATGGGCGGCTACGGTCTCCTCCGCTTCAACCTGCCCCTCTACGAGCAGGCCGCCCGCGACTGGGCCCCGGCGATCGTGGTCCTCTCGATCATCGGCATCCTCTATGGCGCCCTGGTCGCCCTCGTCCAGCCGGACATGAAGAAGCTGATCGCCTATTCCTCGGTCAGCCACATGGGCTTCGTGACCCTGGGCATCTTCGTCTTCAACCTGCAGGGCCTCGACGGGGCGATGATGGTGATGCTGGCCCACGGCTTCAACACCGGCGGCCTCTTCCTCCTGGTCGGCGTGCTCTACGAGCGGGCCCACACCCGCCAGATCGCCGCCTTCGGCGGCCTCGCCACCCGGATGCCGGCCTTCTCGGCCTACTTCGCCCTGTTCATGTTCGCCAGCATCGGCCTACCGGGGCTGTCGGGCTTCGTCGGCGAGTTCCTGGTCGCCCTCGGCACCTGGGAATACAACGAGGTCGCGGCGATCTTCACCTTCGCGGTGGTCATCTTCGCCGCCTGGTACATGATGTGGCTGTTCCAGCGGGTCGTCTTCGGCCGCGCCCCGGGCGAGTCGCCCGACCCGCACGACAACGCCCTGACCACCGACGAGCGCGACGCCCTGACCAAGGAGCGCCCCGTCGGCGCCGACCAGACCCACGGCGACCCGCACGGCACCGCCCACGGGGCTGCCCTGGGCCACGGCCTGCCGCTTCCCGTCTCCGGCGGGTCCCAGGACCACCCGGCCATGCCGAACGCCCCGGCCGGGCCGGAGCCGTTCCCCGCCGTGGCGGCGAAGCCCGACGCCACGTCTGACGCCCATGCCCACGGCGCCGCCGACACCCACGGCGAGGTGTGGTCGGACCTGACGCGCAAAGAAGCCCTGACCCTGTTCCCCCTCGCCTTCTTGACCATCGTCACCGGGATCTACCCGGCGCCGATCCTGGAAATCTGCGAGCCCGCCTTCGAGCGCATCCTGGCGCCGTTCATCTAGCGATCATGTCGCGTTCGGGAGCCGGGGGCGCCGTCCAGACAGGGGTCTGGTGTTCGGGGGGCCAAGGTCGCGAGCCGTCATCGAGGAGTCCGTTCGTGCCTGAGTTGACGCTGATCAATCCGGACTTGGGCCTGGCGGTCCCGCAGCTCGTGGTCTTCGTGACCACGATCCTGTTGCTGTTCCTCGATGCGTTTTTGCCCCGCGAGCGCCACTACACGGTGCTGACCGGCGTCTCCTTGGCGGGCTATGGCATCGCCCTGCTGGCCTTCTTCGCCCAGCGCGACACCGTTGGCAGCACCTTCTACGGCCTGTTCCGGGCCGACGGCCTGACGCTCTTCCTCTCGGTCATCATCGTGGTGGCCGCGCTGCTGACGGTGATGATCTCGGCCAGCTACGTCGAGCGGCTGGAGGGGAGGATGCCGATCGGCGAGTTCCTCGTCCTGCTGTCCTTCTCGGTCCTGGGTGCCCTGCTAGTCGCCTCGGCCGGCGACCTGGTGATGATCTTCGTCGGGATCGAACTGAGCTCGCTCGCCACCTACGTCCTGACCGCCTTCGCCAAGCGGCGCCTGACCTCGATCGAGGGGGCGCTGAAGTACTTCTTGCTCGGCATCTTCGCCAGCGCGATCCTGGCCTACGGGATGGCCTGGATCTACGGCGTCACCGGCTCGACGAACCTGGACGAGATCGCCGTCGCCCTCCAGGCCTCGACCGGCGACGAACGGTTCCTGGATTCGTCCCTTCTGCTCGGGGTGCTGCTGGTCACCGTCGGGCTCGGGTTCAAGATGGCGGCCGTGCCGTTCCACTTCTGGACCCCGGACGCCTACGACGGCGCCCCGACCCCGGTCACGGCCTTCATGTCGGTGGTGCCGAAGGCGGCAGCCTTCGCCGCCGCGATCCGGGTCTTCGTCCAGGGCCTGGCCCCGCTGCGCGAGGAGTGGGTGACGCTGCTGGCGATCCTGGCCCTGCTGACGATGGCCTTCGGCAACATCGTCGCCGTCTCCCAGCGCAACGTGAAGCGGATGCTGGCCTATTCCTCGATCGCCCACACCGGCTACATGCTGGTCGGGCTGGCCGCCTACCGGACCCCCGGCGGGTTCGGGGCCGGCTCGGGCGTCTCGACGGAGGACCAGGGCATCCCCAGCTTGCTCTACTACGTCCTGGCCTACACCTTCATGAACATCGGCGCCTTCGCCGTCGTCGCCTGGCTGCAGCACCGGGGCCGGGGCCTGACGTTGGACGACTTCAAGGGCCTGGCCCAGACGCATCCCCTGGCGGCCGCCGCGATGACCATCTTCATGGTCTCGCTGATGGGCGTGCCGCCGCTGCTCGGCTTCTACTCCAAATACTACGTGATCCTGGCCGCGATCGACGCCGACCTGCTCTGGCTGGCCGTCGCGGTGGTGATCTTCTCCGCCGTCAGCGCCTTCTACTACCTGCGGGTGGTGGCGGTGATGTACTTCGATGACCCGGAGGGGGAGCCGCGCCAGGCCTCGACGACCCTGCTCAACCT
>JBBJOE010000275.1:0-4413 GCA_037721765.1 Thermomicrobiales bacterium | reverse complement strand
GGGTCGCGCAGGGCGACTCGCTCGTAGGATTCGGCGCTGACGGTGCCGACCCGTTCTCGGGTGACCATTCCGCATCCCTCCCGCTGCGCCGCTCCCGATGACAATGACGATATGTCACGGATCGTGGTTTGATCGCTCGTTCCTTCGCCACCGGTCGAGCGAAAGATACCGCGTTCGCCTGCCCAGGGTGGCCCTTCGATTGAAGGGCTGTCGGAGATGGCGGGCGGTGAATTGAAGGCCGTAACTGGTCACTGGCGCGGTGGGAACCGCTCACGCCGCTCCGCCGGCCCAGGCCCGCGCCAGGATCGTCTGGTAATCGGCGGCGACCATCGGACGGGAGTTGCTAGGGTTTGAACCATTCGCTTCGGCGGCGGCGGCGAGGGCCGGGAAGTCGGCGGGGTCGATGCCGGGCAAGCTGGCAAAGGCCGGGATGCCGACCTCCAGGGCCAGGCCGGCGATCATGGTTGCCCCGGCCGCCGCCGCGTCCGCGTCGTCTTGGCCCTGGACATCGATGCCGAGCGCCGCCGCGACCTCGGCATGGCGACGCGGAGACGCGACCCGGTGGAAATCGACGAAGTGAGGCAGGAACACGGCGTTGGCGACCCCGTGCGGGGTGTCGTAGCGGCCGCCCAGGGCCTCGGCCAGGCAGTGGACCCCGGCCACGTCGGCGTTGGCGAAGGCCATCCCGGCCATCGTGCTGGCAACCATCATGGTGGCCCGGGCCCCGTGATCGGACCCGTCCCGGACGACCGCCGCCAGGGAGCGGGCGACGAGGCGGATCGCATGGAGAGCGAGCCCGTCCGAGATCGGGTTGGCCTGGCGGCAGGTATAGGCCTCGACCGCGTGGGTCAGGATATCCATCCCCGTCGCGGCGGTGACGTGGGCGGGCAGGGACCAGGTCAGTTCCGGGTCGACCAGGGCCACCCGTGGCGCCATGCTCGGGTCCTTGATCGTCACCTTGATCCGGCGGGCGGTGTCGGTGATGACCGAGGAGCGTGTCACCTCGCTGCCGGTGCCAGCCGTGGTCGGGATGGCGATCATGGGCAGGGCAGGCCGGTCGAGCGCCCGCGGCGTGATCCAATCGGCCACGGCGCCGCCGTTCGTCGCCAGGGCGGCTATCGCCTTGGCCGCGTCGAGCGGGCTGCCGCCGCCCACCGCGACGACCAGGTCGGCCCCCGCCTCACGGGCCGCCGCCGCCCCAGCCTCGCACTCCGTGTCGCGGGGGTTGGGGTGGACGGCATCCCAGACCGTGACCTCGATGCCGTGCAGCCCCGCCAGGGGACCGGCGACCCGCTCGACGATGCCGGCCGCCCGTACCCCGGGGTCGGTCACGAGCCAAAGGCGCCGCGCCCCCAGGCGACCGACGTGTTGCGCCAACGTCCCGGCCACGCCTTCCCCGAAGACCACCTCGGTCGGTGTCCAGAATCGCCCCGTCATCTTGCTCTCCATGGTCTCTCCCGCGTCGCGCGTCGCGTCCCAGGTCGTTCACGCCGGCCACCCGTTCATCCCGACCACCGCTCGCGACCGGTTAGGCCGGTGCCCAACGGACGCGTGAGCGGCGCGGGAACGACGGCACGACCCCGGCGAGTATCCTACCCGGCAACGACCGAGGGGAGGAGAGACGACCGTGGTCACCATGAGCGGGACAGATCGATCGGTGACGCCCGGCACGGGGTGGCCCATCGCGACCACGATCCGGGACGCCCTCTACGACCGCATCCCGATGGCCGCGCCGGAACTGACCCTCCTGGAGACGCGGCCCTTCCTCCGTTTGGACCGCATCCAGCAGCTCGGGTTCGTCTCCCGCGTTTGGCCGGGGGCCAAGCACACCCGCTACGAACACTCGCTCGGGGTCTTCCATCTCACTCGTCTGGCGGTCGCCCACCTGCGGTCCATTCCCGAGGCCGCGGCGATCACCGATGAGGACGCCCGGACGATCTGCGCCGCCGCCCTGCTGCACGATGTCGGGCACTACCCGTTCTCGCATGCCGTCGAGGAGCTGGGCCCACCTATCCTCTCCCACGAAGAGGTCGGGCGGGACGTGATCGAGGGGCCGGAGATCGGACCGGTCCTGCGAACGGGCTGGGGAGTCGACCCGGCCCGGGTAGCGGCGATCGTCGCACCGGCCGGCCGGGACCTGCCCCCGGCTGACCGCCTCCTGCGCGGCGTCCTCTCCGGACCGCTGGACATGGACAAGCTGGACTACCTGCCCCGCGACGCCCGGGCCTGCAACGTCCCCTATGGGGGCGTCGACACCGCCCGGCTGATCGACGCCTTGACCATCGTCGAGCCACCCGGCGAGATGCCGGGAGGGGTAACCGGCGGGGCGACCCGGGTCGGCATCGCCCAGAAGGGCGTCTCCCCCCTCCACTCACTGATCAATGCCCGGCAAGAGATGTTCGATAACGTCTATTGGCACCACACCAACCGGGCCTGCATGGCGATGCTGCTGCGGGCCGTGCAGGAGGCCCTGCTGGCGGGCGCCCTGGCCCCGGCCGACCTGACCGACCACGACGACGCCTCCCTGCTGGCCCTCCTCGGCCAGGGAGGGATGCCGGCCGAGACGCGCCGATTGACGGCGGCCCTGGTCGAGCGGCGGATCCACAAGCGGGCGGTCGAGATCAGCGCCCGGGCGTTCGAACTCTATGGTCGATTGGGCAACCTCTTCTTCGACCCCGCCGCCCGGCGAGAGGTCGAGCGGCGACTCGCGGCCGGGTTGGCCGAGATCACCGGGGAAGCGGTACCGCCCGAGGCGATCCTGATCGACATCCCGAAGCCAGAGCGGTGGCGGACCGATGTCTGGGTTCGGTTCGGGCGACCGCCGGTCGGCTTCGGTGACCTGATGCCGTGGCGGGAAGTGGTCGGACTGGAGGACGCCGACTTCAAACGGTATGAGGAGCATCGGCGCTTGATCCGGATCGTCGCGGCGGTCCCCCATCGCGACGCGGTGACGCGTCACTGGGAACGGCTCGTGCTGCCGCTCCTCGGAGGGGCGTTCTGAGCCAGAAACCGCTCATGCCCCAGGCGATGACGGCCGTCAGATCCCCGGTGGCCACATCGACCATGTGATGCTCACCTTGATAGACCGGAGATGCCCCCGTCAGCACCGCGTAGACCACGCCCGCCGCGGCCCAACGCCGGCTCGTGGTGATGGCCAGCATCGCCAGCACGACCGTCACTGCCAGGTGGACCGAGGGCCAGGAGGCGTCCGGTTTCGGATCGAACGCGTACCCGGAACCGCCCGTCGTCCCGGACCAGTCAGCCAGGGGCGGCGTTCCGATCATCCCCGGCACGATCCGGATCGCCTCCGGCGCGCCAGGGCGGGTTCGCCGGCGGCAGTCCAAAGCTGGACGCGCTGACGGACAGAGACGATCGCGGTCGCCGCGAGAGAACGGTAGAAGAGTGCCCGATGCCGGGCCATGAGCCGGAGCACGACGGCATGCGGCAGGAGGAAGTACGAGCGATAGATCGCGGTCGCCAGGCCGTCATACCACGCCGGATCGACGGGGGTGAAGAGGGTATCCTGCGAGCCAAACGGTTGGCAATTGCCCGCCCGCGAGCGTCTTTTCGACCTCGCCCACCAGATCGAGCCGTGCCGTTGCCCAGGGCACGTCGTCCATGAAGGCGCGAACGATGTTGAACAGGGTCCAGACGGCGACGTAGGAGAGGCCGGCCAGCATCCCGAGTCGCATCCCGGGTCGCATCCCGGGGAATACCACGCTCACCGACAGCAAGATCGCGGCGTTGCCGCGGATCGCGAACCAGCGATTCCCCGTGGCGGTATCGAGCCCAAACGTACTCGCGAAGATCACCAGCACGCTCGTCGCGCGGCGAACCTGGTCGCCGCACCAGCCGGAACATCGGACGCCGGCGCGGCGGGCGATGGTGCCGGGTGAATCGCGCGAGGTGGCGTCCCCGCGTTCGGGAATGCGTCGTTCACCGGGGCGAACGGTCATCGTGAGCGCGGAACGCGCGAGGGCCGTGCCGATCGATCGCCGGTGGGGCGAGTATTACGGCCTCCGGAAGGGTACTGGCGGCTCGATGGGTGGGATTGCGGCGAGCGGCCAGGATGGCTGGGCCGACCGCTGGTCTCGTTGGCGGGTAAAGACGGTGCCGGTGTGGTCAGACCTCATCGGGGACGGTGTCCCAGGTCTCACCGAAGCCGCAGATCCAATTGAGGGCGTGGAGGCGGTGGGCCGCGATGGTGGCCAGGTTCGCGACGGTCCCGTCATCGACGGTCGCGTACGGGGCACTCCCGACGACGAGGTCGGTCCCCGACGGGTTAGGGAGGAGGCCAGACTCCCGGGCCTCTGCGACCACCTCGGCCAGAACGTCACGCGCCTCGCGCTGGCGGCCGCGGTCGGGGTGGCGCAGTTCGGGTTGGAGTCCGGCCCGCCAGTCCCACATCTCGGC
>JBBJOE010000274.1:0-4439 GCA_037721765.1 Thermomicrobiales bacterium | reverse complement strand
GGCTCCTGCTGCGGGGGGCGGCCGATTTGTCCAACGGCGATCTGTTGGCGATCCTTATCAACACCGGACTGCCGGGTGAGCCGGCCACGCAGTTGGCCCGACGGATTCTCCACGACCACGGCGGTCTGGCGGGATTGGCGAAGTTGGACGTGGTCGAACTGGCGTCCATCCGGGGCATCGGCGCAGCCAAGGCAACCCGGATCAAAGCCGCCCTCGAACTGGCCAATCGCCTCCGCGTGCTGACCCCCGGGGAGCGGCCCCGGATCGCCAGTCCGGACGATGTGGTCGAGATGCTGGGGATCGAGATGGCCGCGCTGGAGCAGGAGGAACTGCGGGTGGTCCTGCTCGATACCAAACATCACGTGCTGGCTATCAGGACCACGTACCGGGGGACGGCCAACCAGGCCAACGTCCGGGTCGCGGAGGTGTTCCGGGACGCGATCCGGCATGGGGCCGTGGCGATCGTCGTCGTCCACAATCACCCGTCCGGCGACCCGACACCGTCCGCCGCCGACGTGGCCCTGACGGCGGAGCTAGCCCGGGCGGGCACGCTGCTGGAGGTGGAGGTAATCGACCACCTGGTAATCGGGCAGGGGCGGCACGCGTCGCTCCGCCGCCTGGGCCTCGGCTTCCCGGCACGCGGGGGAGGGTGACGACCGATGGAGACGAGACCGCAGCGGGGCTTCGCGGTGGCGGGCGCCGTCGGGCCGCTGGCGACGGAGGCCGAGGCGCTCGGGTACACGTCGTTCTGGCTGAACGACACCGCGGACGGCGACGGCCTGGCGGGGCTGGCGCATGTCGCGGCCCTCACGGGCACGATCCGGCTCGGCGTCGGGGTGATCCCCGTCGACCGGGTGCCCCCTGGCGTGATCGCCGATCGGATCATCGCACTCGGCCTGCCCGCCGACCGGTTGATCCTCGGGATCGGGTCGGGGTCCAGTCCCGGCGGTCTGGCCCGCGTCCGCGACGCCGTCCGGCGACTCCGGGGCTCGATCGATCCCGGGATCGCCATCGCCGTCGGCGCCTTGGGTCCGAAGATGAGCGCCCTCGGTGGGGAAGTCGGCGACGCCGTCCTGCTCAATTGGCTGGCTCCGGAGGGGGCGACGGTCGCGACCGGATGGGTCCGCGCGGGGGCGGCCCGGGTCGGACGTCCGACGCCGTTCATCGCCGCCTACGTCCGGGTGGCCCTCGGCGCCCCCGCCCGCGAACGTCTCCGCGAGGAGAGCGATCGGTACGCTTCCTATCCGAGTTACGCCGCCCACTTTTCCCGGCTTGGGACGACCGCCTTCGCCACGACGATCCCGGCCGAGAACCCGGCCGGCGTCGTCTCCGGTTTGCACCGCTACACCGGCGTTTTCGACGGCCTCGATGTCCGGGCCATCACCGCCGAGGACGACATCGAAGCCTATCGGCGGGTGCTGCGCGCCGCCGCGCCCGGCCAAGTCGAGGACGACCATGGGGGGCGATGAGTGGTCGACGCGACCGCGGAGCCTGGCCGAGCGGGTCCGGCAGGGCCGGTCGATTCCCACCTCGGTGGTCTCGGGTCGTCGACCCGCGTCACCGGCTCCGGCCACCTCCCGGATTGAGGCGATCACTTGGGCGGCGACGGTGGTGGCCGACCCCCGGGCCGTGTTCCTCGACACCGAGACGACGGGACTGGGGCCGGACGCCGAGGTGGTCGATGTGGCCGTGGTCGATGTCCTCGGCCGGGTGCTGCTCGACACGCTGGTTAGCCCCCACGGCCACATCCCCCCCGACGCCTCCCGCATCCACGGGATTTATGACCATCACGTTGCCGGCGCCCCGTCGTGGGGGGAGGTGCAGCCCCGTCTCTGCGAGGCCCTGGCGGGCAGGATGGTCGTGGTCTACAACGCCCCGTACGACTGGGGCGTGGTGACGGGCTGCGACGGCCGTTGGCGTTTGGCGTCGCCAGCGCCGGGATGGACGTGCGCCATGCGGGCCTACGCCGCGTTCCGGGGCGAACCCGGCCAGCGCGGCGGGCACCGCTGGCACAAGCTGGAACGGGCCGTCATCGATTGCGGTGGCCAGATCGGGGGCCACCGGGCCCATGGCGACGCCCTGGCTTGCCGCTGGGTCGTCCTCAGCATGGCCGCCGAGGGAGCTGACGTCCCTTTTTGATGGGACGCGACCGTGCGACCCTCGCCGGACGCGCTAGAGGTACGGATGCGGGTACGGTCGGCCCCAGAGGCGGCCACGGGTGACGGTGTGGCGGGGGACGAGGCCGCGCGGGCCGGTCCGCGTCTGGCCCATCGCGTCGGTGAAGACGGTCTGGGTCTCGTCGTGGGAAAACACGGCGATGTCACCCGGGGCGCCCACGGCCAGCGTGCCCAACATCGGTTCCCGGTCGATGATCGCCGCCGGTCCGCTGGTCGCCAGTCGCAGCGCCTCGTCGAGCGGCATGCCCATGAGCAAGAACTTCGAGACCGTGGTCGGCAGGTCGAAGGTCGGGCCGTTGACGCAGCCGGAATGGAGGTCGCTGGAGATGAAGTCGGGGGGGAACCCTTGCTCCAGCGCGGCTTCGCCGACCGTGAAGTCGAAGCTGCCCATGCCGTGCCCGACGTCGAAGAGGACACCCCGTGCACGGGCCGCCCGGACTTCGTCGATCACGCGACCCTCGCCGTCGAGGATGCCCCGGCCCGTGCCGGTGAAGCAGTGGGTGACGATGTCCCCGCCCCGCAGCATCGCCAAGATGTCGGCCAGTGGCGTCGGCGCGGCGCCGATGTGGACCATCACCGGGGAATCGCTCATCTCGGCGGCGGAAATGGCCCGCCGCAGGGGTTCCAGGCCGTGGTCGCCGACCATCTGCGACCCCTGCCGGACCTTGATCCCGAGGCAGATGTCCCGGTTCTCGCGCACCACCCGCGCGGCCTTGTCGGGGTCGGCGTAGTCGAGGTTGACCATCTCCCCGACCTCCCACCCGGCCAGGCCGATCGTGCTGATGTGGACGAAGGCGTAGACCCTGGTCCGGACCTGGGAGACGATCAGGCGGCGGAAGCCGGCGAACGTGTGGGCCCCGGCGTCGCCGGTACTGACCACGGTCGTCACGCCGCTGGCGGGCGCGACCTCGTCGATGGGGACGACCAGCGGGCAGACGCCGACGTAGACGTGGGCGTGCATGTCCACCAGGCCCGGGGTGACCAGCAGGCCGGAGACGTCGAGCGACTGCATCGCCCGTTCGGCCCCGATCTCCGGCTCCACGGCCGCGACCTTGCCGTCGGCGACCGCGACGTCGCGACGGGCATGGAGACCGTTCGCCGGGTCGAGCACGGTGCCCCCGCGCAGCACGAGGTCGTAGGGTGGGCGCGTCACGTCGCGTACTCCTTGTCCGTCATCCGGCCGGGCGGGGCCCGGAAGGCGCCGCACCGCCGGTCACTCGTCCGGAGAGCGTGCACCGGGTGCCCCCATTGACTCACTCTCCAGCAGAATGGTCTGCGCCATCGGCACCATCTCCCCGGTCGGCCACATGTGGGGACCGGGGTGAGCATCATCGCAGAGCAGCACGCGATCCGTCTCGGCGGCCACCTCGACCAACCGGCGGGTCGCTGGCGATGGCCGGTGAACGACGGGGAACGCCCGGGGCACCGACCAGGGGCGGAAGGCGCAGACCATGGATTCCCGCGGTTCGTGGCTCCACTGATTCCCCGGGTGCCGGGGCAGCCGGTCGACTGGGACAGGCGAGACGAGATCGTCCGCGATCGGCCTGGTGGCTCCCGCGTCACCGGCCGGGGGCGGAGCGGGAACGTGCCGGGGCGCGGGTTGCCGTTGGTCGTTGGTCATGACGTTGACGCCTCCGGTGGGGCCGGCACCGGGAGTCCGGCGGCGGGGGGGGAATGGGCCTATGGTACACTCACGGACAGCGACCCCTCCTCGACCTCCCCATGACATCGTGACCTTGCCCCTACCGCCGTGCCGATGGCATGGCGGCCGGAGTGGGCTGAAGCCGGAGCACCACCGCATGGCCAAACAGATCGGGATCGATCTCGGCACGGCGAATGTCCTCGTGTTCCTGCGCGGCCGCGGCATCGTCATCAATGAGCCGTCCGTCGTCGCGATCTCGGCCAAGGACGGCAAGGTCAAGGCGGTCGGCCTCGAGGCCCGCAACATGCTCGGACGCGAGCCCCGGGAGACGATCGAGGTCGTCCGGCCCATGCGCGACGGGGTGATCGCCGACTACGTGGTCACCCAGGAGATGCTCCGCTACTTCATCAACAAGAGTTGTGGCCGGTTTTCCCTCGTCAAGCCGGAGGTGATGATTTGTGTCCCGGCCGGGGTCACGGGCGTCGAGCGCCGCGCCGTGCGGGACGCCGCCCTGAACGCCGGGGCCCGGCGGGCGTATCTGATCAGCGAGCCGCTCGCGGCCGCGATCGGGGCCCGGGTGCCGGTCGCGGACCCCTCCGGCAACATGATCATCGACATCG
>JBBJOE010000273.1:0-4444 GCA_037721765.1 Thermomicrobiales bacterium | reverse complement strand
TGCACGATCGTGACGAGATCCGCTTGACCACGTTGGCGAGGGCCGCTGGCTGAGCGTCGAAGCTTGGCCCCGGGGCACTCGCGCGGGTCCTGCGCGGGGGAACACTCGCCACCCATAGTCACCCGGACCTGCTCGTCGGTCTCCAGACCAGCGACGACGCGGCCGTCTTCCGCGTGTCCGCCGATCTGGTGATGATCCAGACGCTCGACTTCTTCTCGCCGATCGTCGATGACCCCCACACCTTCGGCGCCATCGCCGCCGCCAACAGCATGAGCGACATCTACGCGATGGGCGGTTCGGTCTCGCTGGCTCTCAATATCGCCGCCTTCCCGTCGGACCTGCCGGTCGAGATCCTGGTCGCGATCCTCGAAGGCGGCGCGGCCAAGGTCGCCGAGGCGGGCGGCGCGGTCGCCGGGGGCCACACCGTCGATGACCCGGAACCGAAGTACGGCCTCTGTGTGACCGGGTTCGCCCACCCCGACCGAATTTGGACCAAGGGCGGGGCGACGCCCGGGGACACGCTGGTGCTGACGAAGGCAATCGGGACCGGGGTGGTGACCACGGCGCTGAAGCGGGGGGCGGCCGACCCCGCGCATGTCCAGGGTGCCATCGACTCGATGCTGACCCTGAACCGGGCCGCCGCCGAGGCGGCCGGAACGGTCGGGCCCAATGCCTGCACCGACATCACGGGGTTCGGCCTGCTGGGCCACCTGGCGGAGATGACCGAGAAGGGTGGCGTCGCCTTCGAAGTCAAGGCGGCCGCCGTGCCCCTCCTGTCAGGGGCCAAGGAGTATGCCGCTGGCGGGTACCAGGCGGGCGGTCTCGGTCGCAATCGGGACCACTTCGCCACCGCGACGGGCCGGGTCCGAATCGAGGGCGGCGTCCCGGCCGACCTGGAAGCCCTGCTCTGGGACCCTCAGACCTCGGGCGGGCTGCTGCTCAGCGTGGCGGCCGACCGGCTCGACGCCATGATGGCCGCTTTTCGGGACGCTGGCGTAAACGCCTGGGCGATCGGGACGGTGACGGCTGGCGAGGGTGTCACCGTCCGATGATCGGTACGGTGACGGGACCCGGCGGGACCGGGGCGGTGTCCGGAAATGGACCGGCCGCCGGGGTACCGTCGCGGCTGCCGGACACCTTGCCTGCCTGGCGGGCCCTGCTCGACCGGATCGAGGTCCGGCCGAGCAAGGGGATGGGGCAGAACTTCCTCCTCGACCGGTCCGTGATCGGGCGGATCGTGGCGGAGGCCGAGATCGGGCCGGGTGACACCGTGATCGAGATCGGGCCGGGCCTGGGCATCCTCAGCGAGGGCATCTTGGCGACCGGGGCGCACCTGACCGCGATCGAGCTGGACGCCAAGCTGGCGGCGCAACTGTTCGTCACCTTCGGCGACCTCGACCGGTTCCGGCTCGTCGAGGCCGACGCCCTGAGCGTGGCGACGGAGACGCTGGTGCCGGGCGAGAGGCCCTTCACGGTCGTCGCCAACCTGCCCTATTCGGTGGCGACCGCGATCCTGCGCCACCTGCTCGAACAGTCCCACCGGCCGCGGCGCCTGGTGTTGATGGTCCAGAAGGAGGTCGCCGAACGCATCACGGCGACCCCGCCGCGCCTCTCGATCCTCGGGGTCGCCGCCCGCCTCTATACGGAGCCGAGGATCGCGTTCACGGTGCCGCCCGATGTCTTCTTCCCTCCTCCGGCGGTCGAGTCGGCGGTGGTCGTGCTCGATGTCCACGATCGGGTCCAGGTCGAGGGGGAGGAGCGGGCGCTGTTCTTCACGATCGTCTCGGCCGGGTTCCAGCAGAAGCGAAAGCAGCTCGCGAACTCGTTGGCCGACACCTTGGCCCTGCCGAAGGCCGAGGTGGTGACCTGGCTCGGCGCGGCCGGCATCGCCCCCGATCGCCGGGCCCAGACGCTCTCGGTCCCGGAGTGGCTGGCGGTCAATGCGCGGCGCCCGGCGTCGATCGTGTCGCGGCGATGACGACGCCCGGCCGGGCGGCCCCGAGCGCGACGGTCAGGGCCCCGGCGAAGCTCAACCTCGGACTGGAGGTGATCCGACGGCGCGCCGACGGGTACCACGACATCGCGACCGTGGTTCGCACCGTGGGGATCTTCGATGTCGTGACCGTGGTGGCCACGGACGAGACGGGCGTCGGGCTGGCTGTCCGCGGGCTGCCGATCCCCGTCACCGAGGGAGCCGGTCCCGGCCAAAATCTGGCCGTCCTGGCGGCGGAGGCGCTCTTGACCGTACGGCCCCTCGCCCACGGGTTGCGGATCACGCTGGAGAAGGGCATTCCGGCCGCCGCCGGGTTGGGCGGGGCGAGCAGCGACGCGGCGGCCGTGCTCCGGGCCGTCAACGCCCTGATGCCCGAACCGGTCGGGGTCGAGGAGTTGCACGAACTGGCGCTGGGCATCGGCAGCGACGTGCCGCTCTTCCTCACCGGCGGGGCATCACTCGTCGGCGGACGGGGCGACGTGGTCGAACCCATCTCGACGACGGACGAGGCGACCTACCTGGTCGTGCTGCCGGTCGTGGGCCGGCCGCTGGCCCGGAAGACCCCGGCCCTCTACGGGGCACTGTGGCCGGAGGACTTCTCGGGAGGCGAGCGCGTCAGGGTGCTGGTCGGGCGATTGCGAGCTGGGAAGCGGCCCGATCCCGACGGGTATGCCAACGCCTTCCGGCGCCCACTGTTGGGGATCTGGCCAGAGCTGGGGGAGGTCGAGGCGGTCCTGCGGCAGGACGCCACCGCCGTGGCGTTCTCCGGCGCGGGTCCCAGCCTCTACGGCGTCTACCCGGACCAACGGGCCGCGGGGGTGGCCCGGGAACGGCTGATGGCCACCGTGGAGACCCCTCCCTGGACGGCGATCGCCGGACCCGTACCGCTCCCGGAGGTCGTCATCCCAGCCGGTCAGGACCGCGCCGCCCGCTGGGTGAGGAAACCGCGGGCCCCGTCCGTTCGTTCGTAAGAGGGACGGGGGCGGATGGGTCGGTGGTCCGGCCCGTGCTCGGGAAGCCCGGCGGGTCGGTGGGACCGGCTGGTAGAATCGGGGCCGGGAGGCACCTGCCACGGTGGAACGGACGGTCGTCAACCGGCGCTATCGGATCGATCGCCTCATCGGCGAGGGGGGCATGGCCCGCGTCTATCGCGGGTTCGACCTCCTGCTGAGCCGCGATGTCGCGGTCAAGGTCCTCGCACCGCCCTACTCGCGCGACCCCGGGATCAGGACCCGGTTCGAGCGAGAGGCGCAGGCGGCGGCGTCGTTCGGCCACCCCAATATCATCGAGATCTTCGATGTCGGGGAGGAGGGCGACGTTCCCTACATCGTCATGGAGTTCGTCCGGGGCGAGACGCTCAAGCAGATCATTCAGGACGAGGCCCCGTTCAACCCCGACGATGTCGCCGCCCTGGTCGAGCAGGTCGCCTCGGCCCTCGACTACGCCCACGAGCGCGGCGTGGTCCACCGTGACGTCAAGCCCCAGAACATCATGGTCGACCCGGAGGGGACCGCGAAGGTGGTCGACTTCGGGATCGCCCAAACGATCTCCGATGGGCAGTTGACCGAGATCGGCACCGCCCTGGGGACGGTCCAGTACATCTCGCCGGAGCAGGCCAACGGGCTGATGGCGACGCCCGCCTCGGATGTCTATTCCCTCGGCATCGTCGCCTTCGAAATGCTGACCGGGATGCTACCGTTCACCGCCCCGACCCCGATCGGCGTCGCCCTGCACCACATCGATACGCCACCGCCCCGACCGTCGGCCGCCCGGTCCTACCTCGAGGCGTCGGTTGACCGGGCCATCCTGCGGGCCCTCGACAAGAATCCCGTCCGCCGCTACACCACCGCCGGCGCCTTCGCCGCCGATTTGTCCCGGTGGGCGGAGCACGCCGCGTCGTCGCCGGTCGCGGAGCGTGGGGAGTCGTTCCCGGCCGAACGGGGCAGGGGCGCGACCACGGAGGTGTCGTTCCCAACTCCGCCCCGCTTGACCTGGGAGCCTCCGCCGACCTTTCCCAGAACAGCGGATCATCCCCGGACAGCAGCGGGGGAACGGGTCACGATGTCTGGTCCGGTACCGCTCGCGGGGTCCGGCGGGAAGTCCACTGCCGCCGTCGTACAGTCGGGGATCGGCTGCGGGACGTGGTTCGCCGGGGCGGCGACGCTCCTTGTCCTCATCGCCCTGGTCGTCGCCGGCGCGGCGTTGTCGGAGGGCCGGCTGGGGTTCGGCCGCTCGCCGGAGGCTGACCCATCGGCCACGGACGCGCCCGAGAGGCAATCTTCCGTCGTGGTGGCCCTGGCCACGTCGGCACCGGCGACGTCGACCGTGTCGGTGCCCGGGCTGGTCCCGGTGCCCGGCGTGGTGGGGATGGATGTGGAGTCGGCGATCGACGCCCTGACGACGCGCGGATTCCTCATCGATATCGGCCAGGCGGTGTACGATCCGGTCGTG